>DAINNQ010000104.1:0-8179 GCA_036735825.1 Alteromonadaceae bacterium
GATTGTGATATTGGTGACAATGATGAACTAGTTCAGTTAATTGCGCATAATTTAACGGCTTCGATAACTCACCAAGCACATTAACACACCCGTTGATCTCTTGCTGATCAATAACATCATGCACGATAAACGGACAAGCAGGGTTATTTTTTACTAATTTAGCCAGAGCACTTGAAATATTGCCACACAAAATCACCGTTAAGGTATTCGCTTGCTGTTTAAACAAGGCATCAATTTCGTCATCGGCGCACGTTTGAAAGTGTTCACCAATAAATGACAACACCGTTTCAATTTGCTGACGTCTGGCAATATCGTTATCAACTACAAGAATATGTTTTTGTCCATGCATAATTCTTTGATAATCCTATGTGTTTCAAGCTAATAGTTTTGATTGTAACTAGCATAGCAAATTTATCAACAAAATTTTGACGCTTTTTCTTGTGAAGTCATTTATTTGACAATATTCTTGATAATTCAAATATTCATTAACCAAATCTATTTATAAAGCCAATATATCGATTGAAAACAATTAGGTATATAACTTGCTCTCATAAATTTGAAAGCTTATGCTATAGAAATAAATATTAATCCTCTTGTGAAGTATGTAACGTAAATGTTTGATAATAAAACTATATTAATTACCGGTGGCACAGGCTCATTCGGAAAAAAATACGTTGAGACGTTGTTAAATCGTTATTCTCCTAAAAAAATCATCATATTTTCTCGAGATGAATTGAAACAATTCGAAATGCAACAAGTATTTAATGCACCATGTATGCGATATTTTATTGGCGATGTTAGAGACGCTAATAGATTAAGACGTGCCATGCGTGGCGTTGATTATGTCATTCATGCAGCCGCTTTAAAGCAAGTTCCTGCCGCAGAATATAACCCGATGGAATGCATCAAAACTAACATTAATGGCGCAGAGAATGTCATTGAAGCAGCATTAGATAATGATGTTGAAAAAGTTATTGCCTTATCAACCGACAAAGCAGCTAACCCGATTAATTTATATGGTGCCACCAAATTAGCATCTGACAAATTATTTATTGCGGCAAATAATATTTCAGGTGGTCATAAAACTACTTTCTCTGTTGTCAGGTATGGCAACGTCGTTTGTTCTCGTGGGTCTGTCGTGCCAATTTTTCAAAAATTTATCGACCAAAATTTAGATCATATTCCTATTACTCATGAAGAAATGACAAGGTTTTGGATAAGTCTTCAACAAGGTGTCGATTTTGTACTGAAAAATTTTGAAAGAATGTTAGGTGGAGAAATTTTTGTCCCTAAAATTCCCTCAATAAAGATCACTGATTTAGCAACCGCCATGGCGCCAAATATACCACAAAAAATCGTAGGCATCAGACCTGGCGAAAAATTACATGAGGTGATGTGTCCCGCCGACTTATGTTTTGATACCTTTGAATACCATGATCATTTTGTTATCGCACCGGGTATCGTATTTAGTAGTAGAACAAATGACTTCACCACTAATGCTCTCAATGAAAAAGGAAAAATGGTCGATGTCGGTTTTGAATATAACTCTAAAGATAACCCTCATTACCTCTCTGTTGAGGAAATCTCTCAATTTAATAACATAGCCCTGCAATGATCCCATACGGTAAACAGGAAATCATCCAGGAAGATATTGATGCGGTTGTTAATGTATTAAAGTCAGACTGGCTTACTCAGGGACCAAAAGTTCCTGAATTTGAAGAGAAACTAGCCAATTATTGTCAGGCAAAATACGCAGTCGCCGTTAATAGCGCGACTTCAGCACTACATATTGCCTGTTTAGCATTAGACATTAAACCACATGATATCGTTTGGACCAGCCCGATTTCGTTCGTCGCTTCAGCCAACTGCGCATTATATTGTGGCGCAACCATTGATTTTATCGATATTGATCGACAAACCGCCAATATCAGCCTAGATGCGTTAGCCGCAAAGCTAGATAAAGCAAAGCTAGAAAATAAACTGCCAAAAGCCATCGTTGTTGTCCATATGGGAGGCTTGTCGGTTGATATGAAAAGTGTAAAAGCTCTCACTGCCCAATACAATATTGCTATTATTGAAGATGGCAGCCACGCTATTGGCGGAAAATATCTAAACAACCCGATAGGATGCTGCCAATATAGTGACATCTGCGTATTTAGCTTTCATCCAGTAAAAATTATTACCGCAGCAGAAGGCGGTATAGCAACGACAAATAGCACGGAGCTTGCTGAAAAAATGGCGCTATTTCGCTCACACGGCGTCACTAAAAATCCTGCGTCATTTAGCCAAGAAAATACCGACGCTTGGTATTATGAACAGCAGTGTTTGGGATTTAATTACCGAATGACTGAGCTAAATGCCGCCTTAGGTATTAGCCAAATAAATCGTTTAGATAGTTACGTAAGCAAAAGAAATGAAATTGCTCAACGCTATATCACTGAACTCGCCGATTTCCCGGTGACTTTTCAAATACAGCCTGCATATGCTTATAGCGCATATCATTTGATGCTCATGCAACTTGATGACCAAGCTAATATCAACCGCAAACAGCTTTTTGAACAATTACGAGCAAAGAATATTGGTGTAAATGTTCATTACATTCCCATTCATTTACAGCCTTATTATCAAAAACTTGGTTTTAGTAAAAGTAATTTTCCGCAAGCAGAGCAATATTATCAGCACTGCATTTCATTACCGTTATTTCCTCAATTAACAACTCAGGAGCTGACCACTATCATTGCTGAAATAAAAATGGCATTACAACATGCCCCTAAATAAATTAAGCTAAGATGATCCAACTTTCTGCCGATACATTAATACGTCAGTCAAAAATTTTGATACCGCTGGGTAACAAGGCTTAAGATTTTATGTATGATCATTCGATGAATATTTCTTCTTTATCTCCCTTGCATAGTGTTGAAATGGTAAAGCATAAACTTACTCTACCAACTCAATTAGCTACTCAGATAAACACCCAACGCGAAGAAATAGCTCAAATATTGGTAGGAAATAGTGACAAACTGCTAGTCATCGCTGGCCCTTGCTCAATTCATGATATTGATGCAACAGTTGAATATGGGCAAAAACTAAAGCAACTCAGCACTAAGCATCAAGATAATTTACTGATTATCATGAGAACTTATTTAGAAAAACCAAGATCGATTAACGGTTGGAAGGGTTTTATCAACGATCCTTATCTAGATGCTAGTTATCACTTTAATGATGGTATCTCCCAAGCTAGACAGTTACTGCTAACCCTCAATAATATGGGACTTCCCTGTGCAACAGAATTGCTTACGCAAGCCTATTGCCCATATTTGATTGATCTTTTATCTTGGGTATCCATTGGTGCGAGAACGGTTGAGAGTCAACCCCACAGAGAATTAGCATCTGGCCTGCCTTGTCCTGTTGGTTTTAAAAACTCCACAGATGGCAACATTCAAGTGGCGATCAACGCCGTGCTCTGTGCTAAAAAAAGCCATGTTATTCATCATCAGTTAGCTAATCAAGGAATGTGTACTTCGCAAACCCAAGGCAATGACAATAGCCATATTGTCCTTAGAGGTGGTATTAAGCCGAACTATCAGAGTATAAACATAACTAATACTTGTCACTTGTTAGCTGCAAATGAGCTCACTCCGAACGTTATTGTTGATTGTAGTCATGGAAATTCAGAAAAAAACCATAACAATCAGAACGTGGTAGCCAATGAATTAGCAAGACAACTTGCCTCGGGTAGTCGACAAATAGCAGGAGTGATGCTCGAAAGTTTTTTGGTTGAAGGCAAGCAAGAAATTGCACCTTTGAATCAATTAACTTATGGCCAAAGTATTACTGACGCATGTATTGATTTTACAGAAACTGAAAACATTATTACATCGCTTTCGCAAGCAATTGTCGAGAGAAGACAACGACTTGGCCCTCTCCAACTAGAGCACAGCATTCGTGCATAAATTTATCATAGAAGAATAAAGGTCTAAACATGACAATATCCCCTTTAAAATTAGCATTTATCGGCGGCGGGGAAACTTCCGCAGTGGGTTATGTTCATTTTGCTGCAAGCCAACTTGATAATAGATTTAAGGTCGTTGCTGGGGCTTTTTGCCGCTGTTCTGATGAAAATCGTGCTACCGCTGAGCGTTGGCAAGTGGCTCCTGAGAGAGTCTATGACAATTGGCTCACGATGCTCGACAATGAAGCTGATAAGATTGACGCTGTAGTCGTGTTAACCCCAACACCTGATCACTTAGTGATGCTCATCGAATTATTAAAACGTAATATCCCTGTTATTTGTGAAAAAGCACTAGTTTGCGGGCCAAGTGATATTGCCGAGCTGGAAAAAGTCTATCAAGCCGATAAGCATTTTCTTGCCGTCACATTTAATTACAGTGGTTATGCTATGGTGCGTGAGCTACAACAAATAATCGCTCAAGGAAAGCTCGGTAAGATCCAAAAAATTCATTTGGAGATGCCACAAGAAGGCTTTCGTCGTCCACCTGATATCGCGGGTAAAGTATCAAAGCCACAAGCCTGGCGCTTACACGATGAAGAAGTTCCTACTATTTGTTTAGACCTAGGTGTACATTTACACCATTTATCAAGTTTCCTTATTGGTCACGAGCCAACAGCAACGGTCGCACAATTTAGTAATCACTCTCAATACAAAAACTTAATAGATGACGTAACCATGTTGGTAAAATATCCTAATGAGATTAGCGGCTCAATGTGGATGTCTAAAACAGCAATCGGCAATCGAAATGGCTTAAAAGTTAGAGTGTTTGGCGATCTTGGCAGTGCCACTTGGTTTCAATTAAATCCTGATGAATTAGAGCTCAATTTTCACGATGGTGTCCGTCAAATATTAGATCGAGCAAGTACCTGTGAACTGGCGGGTTTATTTCGTTATAACCGTATGAAACCTGGCCATCCCACAGGTTTTGTTGAAGCATTTGCGAATCTGTATAGTGATATTGCTGACAACCTCATCGCTTATAAAAACAACATGCCAGCCAGCTCGCCGTTCGTTTTTGGTTTAACACACGCAAAACATGGCTTAGCCTTATTTGCTGCTGCTAAAACTTCCAACGAATCAGGGTTATGGCAAAACGTTCACAGTTAACAAATTAACTATTTATACCAATGGAAATAAAGAATTAGTCACTTCAATCATTTATATCCATTGGTATTAGACATCGCCTGAAGTTGCTTTTTAATTTCAGGCTTTAATATTTTTCCTAATGCACTTTTAGGAAACTGTTCAAAATGAAGATATTTACGCGGTAGTTGATAATCAATTAATTCCGCCATCGCTTGACGAGCTAATTTTTTTTCATCAAATTCATTGACATGAGACTCTAAAACGTAACATAACCATATCACCTCACCAAACTGTTTATCGTCCATAGCGATCGCTGCACATTCTTTAATGCCTTCAACACGACTAATAATCTTTTCAACATCATTAGGGTAAACATTAATTCCACCTGATTTGATCACCTCTTTGGTACGACCCACAAAGTATAAATAGCCTTGGGCATCTAAATAGCCTAAATCCCCCGTATAAAAATACCCTTGTTGATCAAAGCTGGCTGCGGTTTGTTCAGCTAAGCCATAGTAACCTTTAAATGCAGTACTCGTTTTACAAGCAATCTCACCTATTTCACCTTCCTTTAATATTTCTCGTTGAGTATTACATATCTTCACATCCACAAAAGGTAAAGGCTTTCCAACACTGGCAACAGGCTGATTAAGCGCTGTAATATCAAAGTCTGTCACCACACCAACTTCCGAAGCACCATAGCATTCATGAAAGTGACAACTTAATTTATTCAATAATTTAGCTTTATCTTCTTTAGCTAATGTGGCTGAAGAAGACACTAAACATTTCAGTGCCCTAAAGTCATGGTTGTTCTCTAACTCAGGTAACAATGCCGTCAATTGGCTAGAAACTGCAAAAAGAAAACTGACCTTATGCTCAGTCAACGCATGTAACCAACCATTAATTGTAAATTTTGGCAAAATAACTACACAGGCCCCAAGCATCAGTGGCATCAATAGAGAACGTTGCGCTAACGAGTGATACAAAGGTGTTGCAACTAATACAACGTCATCTGCTGTTAACTGGTAATAATTAATAGTCGCTTGAAAAGCACGATTTATTTTGGTTGTTTGACTAAAAACTATCGGTTTAGGGTTACCAGTGGAGCCTGATGTTAACGTTAAAATATAATCATTATCACAATCAACAATTGGAAGTTGTTCGGTTGAACTTGCTGATAACAGATCTGAAAACAATACTTCATCAGTGACCTGTTTATCTAAACTGACCAAGCAAGATTTTTCGATCAGTTGCTTAGATAATATTTGTTTACCCACAGTTGACCAAGCTATGACACGATCACAGCCAATACCTTTTAAAGCGTTTGTCAATGCTTGACCTTTCAACGTCAATGGCAATGGTGCAACCGCTGCACCTAGTTTAGCGATTGCTAGTAATGTCAAAACAAATTCAATGTTATTACCGCAGAACAGTGCCACCTTACTTTGCTGATGAAAGCCTAAACGAAATAAGTTAGATGACAAGTTATCTACTTTTTCAATTAATTGTAGGTAAGTAAGTGTTTGCTTTTGATAAGTTACAGCGATTTTATTAGGGGTTAATAAAGCGTGCTGAGCGACTCGTTGATATATATTCATAAACTATTTGATGTCCTTACATGACAAACACACATAGTTAAATTTTTCACTGGATGCATGAGGGAAAATATCTTTCGTGACCTTGTACTTCGCATCACTAGATTCGACTTTAACGAACCCCATATATTGATTAAGTAAATTAACAAATTTATTCTCTTTATTAATGACCGCCAGCCATATCGCATTAGGGAAACGTTGTTTGGTCATAGCAAGCTGCCATTTAAGCGCTATCATAGCAATATTAAATTTGACGTCTTCACCCGCAGTAAACCACCCTCCATAGAGGTAGTCTTGATTTTCATATTGAAATACATCATGCCACAGATACAAACTTTCATAGCCTTCTTCGTACATGACAAATGACTCACGTGTATTATTAAACCACCATGAGTAATGATTTAAGCTTGGTATTTCTTGGGTGATAGTCATACGGTCGGCGTTATTGGGCAAATTACGTGCAATGAGATAACGGTTAATATCGCTGTCATTAACAGGTCTAATTCCTATGGTATCTGAAAGTTTTTCCATAGAAAAAGACATTGAGTTACTGATTTCTTCTTTATCATCCGTGCAGCTTTCACCTAACAAAATATGACAGACACGCTCAGCACCTTTTCCATCTAATTCAATTGCACTGTTTTCTCTTAATGCTCTAACTCTACTTGAATTAGCTAATAGTGTTTCAATCACCCTAACGAATTGGCTGATTTCTTTCCGTTCAAATTGATTAACATGGAAGTAATGCCCAAGGTCTTGCAAGTCTAAAATATCATTATGCTGATTATCCGCTATTGAAAACGTCAATGCAGGCGTTCTACACGCAGCCAATTCGTATAAAGAAGTGCCTAACGCACCAACAAACAAATCTGCGCGGCGATAATAAGATTGTAAACTTTGAGGGTTTACTAATAATTCCAGTCGAGATTCTTGGCTGGCAAGTGTTTGTATGCACTCTGCGTTTATCGCTTGTGGACCAATAACAACTTGGCAAATCAAATCACTTTGGCTTGCTCCCGCTAATAGCTGTTCAACAAGTTCAGCAATTAGCGATAAATCACCTCCACCGCCTAAACTAAATAATATGGTTTGTTGCTTGGCTTCAGACGTCAATCGGTGTTCACTTTGCTGATAATCTGGTGCTAATAAACAATATTTCGGCCCTAAAAATCGCTGACAATACACAGGCACTTTTTGCTGATAACGTTGCTGCGTATCATTTCCCTGCCATTTCTGATCAAACAATTTATCACACTGATGTTCTCTTTCTAAATCATCAAAAACAATCAGTTCAAAACCTTGTTCCGTTACTTGCTTCTCGAATGCTATGCCCAACCAATAACTATCGACAATCAAACAGCTACATTGATTTTTTTGTAGTAAGTCTATGCACACTTGCGCATCAACAACTTCGCTATAACCATGTATATCTATGTCAATTTGATGAATAGCACAGGGTAAATCAGATATTTTCTCCCTGACAGCC
>DAINNQ010000105.1:0-8161 GCA_036735825.1 Alteromonadaceae bacterium
CTGCAATTTAACTTTTCATGTATTTAGTGATGTGAACAGTGCCCGTAATTGGTTATCTGAATTTATCGAAGATAAATCCTCAGCAGTTTGTAGTTGATTTTTTAACTAGCTTATTTGTAAAGCAATTAACTACATAGCTCCAATTAAATACAAAATTCAGAATAAACACATAAAAAAACCGCTTTTTACAAGCGGTTTTCTTTATTGATAACAATGCTATTGGTTTAACGGAGTAATTATGAGCGGATAAGCTGTGCAATAGTCGCAATACCTGAACCTGTAGCACCTGCAGCCCAGTAACCGTCTGCATTGCCATGATAGGCGCCAGCTAAATCAAAATGAAGCCACCCTGCTCCGTCATTTTCAACAAAACGAGACAAAAAGCCGGCAGCATTACTCGCTCCACCGGGGCCTCCGCCAGGAATAGGACGACTATTGGCAGTGTCAGCAAATGCAGAAGGACATTTCTCTTGATGCCAAATCTCTAACGGCAATTGCCAAAGTGGCTCATTAGTTTCAAGTGCAACAGACTTAGCGGTTTCTGCTAATTGTTGATCAAGAGCAAATAACGCCGTGTAATCACCACCTGTGGCCATAACAGCTGCGCCTGTTAACGTTGCGGCATCAATGATGAGTTTTGGTTTGCTTTCATTTGCCAATAACAAGCCATCAGCAAGTACAATACGGCCTTCTGCATCCGTATTGGCGACTTCACAAGTTACACCATTTTTGTAAGTCAAAATATCACTTAATTTATACGCGTGACCTGAAACCATATTTTCTGCACAGCATAATATTAACTTTACGCGTTCATTCAGCCCTTGTCGAATTGCTAAAGCAAGCGCCCCTGTAACAACCGCGGCACCGCCCATATCTGATTTCATGTTGAACATGCCAGCATTACTTTTTAGGCTGTAGCCGCCACTATCAAAAGTAATGCCTTTACCCACTAAACATGCTTTTACTGGCGCCGTTTCGTCTTGAGTCGGGTTAAAATCAAGCTCAACCAAACATGGCGGGTTAATACTTCCTTTACCGACATTATGAATGCCAACCCAGCCTTGAGCTTCTAATTCAGGCGAGGTAATGATTTTAGCATTGACAAAATCAGGCGCTTGCTCACGGATATAATCAATGGCTTCTTGCGCTAAAGTTAATGGAGGTAATTGCGAAGGGGTTTTGTTAGTTAAATCTCGTGCCCAAGCAAACACAGCTAACTTATCATCCAGTGCCTTTACCGTATCTGGCGAGCCAGTGAATTCTACATTCGTTAGTTTATCAACACAGGTAAAGCCTAATACAAATGCCCATTGAGATTCACTGTCCCAAAGTTCACCGGTAAGCTTTGCATACATCACGCCCATTTGTTCGATTGAACGTGCTGCTTTTTGAATTTTATTAAGCGAATACTCACTGTTGTCAGGTAAATAGATATAAATATTATTTTCATTGATTTGAATAATATTTTCTTTTTGCCAATCATTTAATACGGGGTGATTAATAAGAGTAATATGACTGATAGATTCCATGAAGGACCTGTTAATAAATATGGAAATAGATGACTTATAGTGTACACAAGCTTGTTAAAAACATAACCTTATAAAAGATATTATTACTTTTTATTTATCTAATACTGCTCTAATTTTACGAAATAAATGTTCGGCGCTATAAGGTTTAACTAAAATGTTTTTCTTTAAACTCTCATCAATCCCTTCAAGCATTTGACTATGAGTGTAGCCACTCGTTAAAAGCACTTTGATCAATGGATATTGTTCTTTAACAAAGGAAGCCAATTGATAGCCATTTTTTTCTGGCATAACCACATCAGAAAACATTAGATCTATTTTTTGCTGTTTCAGCAAGTCAACGGCTTGTTGATAGCTATTCGCTTTATAAACTTCATACCCTTGACTGCTTAGTAACTCTGCGCTTATGTCACACAATTGTTGCTCATCATCAACAACGAGTATCACCTCATTGCCTTGAGTGCTAGCTTGAGGGGCAACCACTTCTTCAATTTCTACTTGTTCCTTCTTTTTATAGCAAGGAAAATATAAGTTGACCTGGCAACCTTTGCCAACATCTGAAATAAAATCTATAAAGCCTCGTGATTGTTTAACAAAAGAAAATACCTGTGATAAACCAAGCCCAGTTCCATGATCACCTTTAGTGGTGAAAAATGGATCAAATACTTGCGCTTGTGTGCGCTTATCAATACCTGAGCCATTATCAACCACACTAAGTTTTATATATTTACCGGAGCTTACACCAAAGATTTTCTCATCCTGTTTATTTAAGGTAATATTTTCAGTTGCAATGATCACTTGTGATAAACCAACATTGTCTTGCATCGCATGCATTGAATTTATACATAAATTTAAAAGCGCATCTTTTAAATCATTTTGACACAGATAAACAGAATAAGGAGAGTCACAAAGATTCAGAGTTAATTGATTTTTCACCGTCAACATTTTTTGCAATATATCTTGTTGCTCAAGAATAACAGCATTGATATTGCTTTTTGATTTAGCAGGGGAATTGGTTCGAGAAAATGACATCAACTTCCCGATTAATTCAGCACTTCGTTCGCAAGCATTTTTTATTTGTTTAACGTAATTTAGCTCTTTTGGCTGATTGCTCAGTTGCTGTAAAAGCAATTCAGCATATCCGCTGATAACACCCAGCATATTGTTTTGGTCATGAGCTATTCCGCCAGTTAATTTGCCTAATGCATCCATTTTTTGGGTTCTAAGTATTAACTCAGCTTGTCTTTCTCTTTCAGTA
Organism: Alteromonadaceae bacterium; assembly: GCA_036735825.1. Taxonomy (GTDB): domain Bacteria; phylum Pseudomonadota; class Gammaproteobacteria; order Enterobacterales; family Alteromonadaceae; genus DAINNQ01. The sequence continues at coordinate 2,785 of DAINNQ010000105.1, forward strand.
ACATCTTGTACTAATGAAGCAACACCTTTAACTTGACCTGACTCATCAACAATAGGAGTGTTATACCAATCACAAAGAATAACATCTCCCTGTTTGGTTATATTTCTATTTTTACTTCGGTAACCACCTTTGTTTTCAAGGAGTTCATTGAGTATTTTATCAATTTCTTCACGTTCAATATCTTCAAGCTCACTGTCATTAAGAATTAATTCTTTCGGATGTTTACCAACAGCCTCTTCAAGTGAGTAACCAAATATTTTTTCTGCTGCAGTATTCCACTCACGGCATTTGAAATTTTCATCCCAAGTGATACACCCTAAAGGAGTGTTTTTTAAATGAATTGAAAGCCGACTCTCACTTTCTGTTAATGCTTTAAGATTAAGAGAGAGTTCAGCATTTAATGCTTCTAAATGCTTTTCTTGCTCAGCTTTTTCCAATTCTGCCTCAATACGACCAGCAAATAATTCAAACAAGGTTTTAGCAAAATCAGGATTTTCTATTTCACTTCTATGAAGGGCAACAATAATACCAATCGCCTGATCAAGTGAATTCTTGACAGTAACACCGATATATCCTTGAACATTCATATCAATGAGTAATTGATCCTTAGGAAAAGCATGACAAATGTTTTTAGGGTAAATACAAACAGAGTCACTAATAGAAACGGCACAGGGAGTATCTATTAATTCATATTCGAAGTTATCAGCTAACTTTCCATTGACAACAAAACTAATACTTTTAGCAGTACGTTTCTCATGATCAATTTTTGCGATAAACGTAAAATCAACATCAATCGCTTTATTGAGTTGTATTGCTATTTCGTTAAAGAATTCATTTCCGTATGTAGACCTTAAGCCTTTAATAATTTCAGGTAATTTATTCTCTAATTTTGACATTCTAATATTTCACTCAATAAAGCTTTCTTTGACACTTAGTGAAATTAATGATTAATCATTAACGTTGACATCTTGTTCTAAATTTAGACTATTAATCATAGCCTTTCTTAAAAATATGTTTCTTTTTTGCCCTAAAACAAGATAAATGATAATAATTAAGTTATTTATTCTGTTCAACAACCAAGTTAACACAATAAAAACGATGACTTACTAACTAATTGATTACAGCTTATTGACAATAATTCACTGACAACCGCTATACTACTGACATTTTATAAATATAAATAACAAAACCAAGCAAACACTTAATATGAATATAAAACCTTTGATCACCCTCTTTTTAATCTATTTTCCGCTTTTATCATATGCGGATAATACCGCGAAAAACAACTTAAAACTTTACACATTAGATTGCGGTACGATTGATGTAGCCGATATGAAAGATCTATCAGATAACGGTAAATACGATGGAGAAAAAATTCAACTAGTTAACCCCTGTTTTTTGATCCACCATCCGAAAGGATATTTACTTTGGGATACTGGCCACAACGATAACTTAGCCGATAATCCCGATGGAGAAGTTTCAGGTGTATGGCATGCTAAAATGTCAACCAAACTCACCAAGCAGCTCGAACTATTAGGTATTTCAGCAACAGATATCAATTACTTATCACTTTCACATATTCATCCTGACCACTCAGGAAATGCGAATGCGTTTGCAACATCAACCTTTATTGTCAATGAGCTAGAACATACCTATATGTTTTCTGAACCTGCGAACAGCTATTTTGGTGAGTATTATCAAGCACTGAAAAGTGCCAAAACAATTTTTTTCAACAATGATCATGATGTATTTAACGATGGCTCGGTCGTCATAAAATCTATGCCTGGCCATACTCCTGATAGTTCAGTATTGCTCATAAGATTACCCAATGCTGGTAATGTTTTGCTTAGCGGCGATTTATATATTCATGAAAAAGAACGCCAAATAGGCAGCATGCTTAAATATAATGTCGATAAAAGCTTAACGGTGAAATCACGGAAAAATTTTGAAGATTTAGTGAAAAAAGAAAACGCAAACGTCATTATCCAACATGAAAAGCATGATTTTGACCGTTTACCTAAATTTCCAAAATTTCTTGATTAAAGTGATGGTTTCAAGGTGCTTTATTTCACCTGATAGTAAAATATTTTCAACATTTTTTTGAATAAGCAGATATAAAGGTTTAATCAAAATATGAACATTTTTCTTATCGCTGCAGGCATGCTAAGTGCCATTGCGGCTCTATTACACTTAGGATGCATTTATTTTGGCGCGCCTTGGTATCGATTTTTTGGCGCAGGAGAACAAATGGCGTTACTTTCTGAGCAAGGCAGTATTCAGCCCACTCTCATCACTAGCGCAATTAGTTTGGTATTGACGCTTTGGTCATTGTACGCATTTTCAGCCGCTGGCGTTATTGTAAAGCTTCCTTTCCTTCGTTTAGCTGTGCTGTTAATCACCGCCATTTATTTAGTGCGCGGAATTGTCGGCTTTTTCTTCATCAGTAATCCAATCGGGCGCTCACCTGAGTTTTGGGTTTGGAGTTCGGTAATTTGTTTATCGATCGGAATTATCCACCTGTTAGGCCTAAAGCAACAATGGGCAAGTCTGTAAAAGAAAATGAATATTAACGTAAGTGATCTGAGAGAATCAGGCTTTTAAATATCATGAGAATCCGCATTGAAAATACTCCGCCTACAATTAGCGAATTTATTGAACTTAGATCTTTAGTTGGATGGGGAGAGACAGCTCCTGAATTAGCAAAATTGGCATTGAAAAATTCTTTGTATCATGTTGTTGCTTATGACGATGAAAAACTTATAGGCATGGCGCGCATAGTGGGTGACGGCGCAATGTTTTTCTATATTCAAGATGTTATTGTGGATCCTAGTTATCAAAAAATGGGGATTGGTCATTTACTGATGAACTCATTAGAATCGTATTTATCTACAGTCGCTGTTAAAGGTGCAACTATCGGCCTGCTATCCGCGAAAGGAAAAGAATCATTTTATTCCCGCTATGGTTACACGGAACGAACAGGGGAACCACTAGGCTTAGGGATGTGCAAATTTATCTAAACATTGGTCTAACTCTCTTTTAAACGTCGCATAATAAACAAACGAAAAGACTCATCAAAAAAAATGAAATTAGCACTACAAAAAGCCACTTTAATTAAACGATATAAACGATTTTTAGCTGATGTAACCTTAGCTGATGGCACGATGACAACTCTTCATGTTGCCAACACAGGAGCAATGACAGGCTGTGCCGAACCTGATGATACTGTGTGGTATAGCACCTCAGAAAATGCTAAACGTAAATACCCATTTAGCTGGGAGGTGACAGAAAAAACCAATGGTGACTTTATCTGTGTGAACACCATCAGAGCGAATCATTTAGTTGAAGAAGCGATATTAAATGACAATATTCCTCAGTTTCTTAATCACACCAATCTCAAAAGAGAAGTTAAATATGGTAATGAAGGCAGTAAAGTCGACTTTTTCTTGGTCGATAAAAACGGCACTGATACCTATATTGAAGTAAAAAGCGTGACATTACTTGATGGCGAACAAGGCTACTTTCCTGATACTGTCACTACGCGCGGTCAAAAACATTTGCGTGAATTAATCGATATTGCTGAACAAGGACATCGTGCCGTACTATTTTTTGCTGTGCTTCATTCTGGTATCAACACGGTAAAAGTAGCCGCACATATTGACCCAAATTATGCCAAACTTTTAACCTTAGCTGAAAATAAAGGCGTTGAGATTATTGTTTATCAAGCGATATTTACCCAAAAACAAAACACCTTCGAAGTGGTGCTAAATACACCACTGAGTATTAATACCCAGTAAATTACGCTTTAATTACAACTAAACACAAGTAATCATTGACGAAGCATAGTAAAACTTGCTAAAAAAGTGGGCTTGTATGTGAGCAGGCTGATAAATTTAATTTTTTTTCACTCTAACGTGTTGAATTTAAATCTAAAGTTAAATTTTTATTGATTTTTTCTTGAATTCTAATCACTGCAACACAATATAGTTCTGATATTTCAGGTCTATTTATCATTGGCACTTGCAATCAAATAACATCAGCAATTCGATTATTTGATCTATTTAGCATTAGGAGACTTAGCATGCCAAACTCAAAACCATTAGGTAATTTAGCGTTAGCAGGCTTAGCGCCGTATCAAGAAAAGCCTAACGAAGAATACATGAACGCTGAGCAACTTGATCATTTCAAAAAGATCCTTGATGCTTGGCGTGTCCAACTTCGACAAGAAGTTGATCGCACAGTAACACACATGAAAGATGAAGCAGCAAACTTTCCAGATCCAGTGGATCGTGCTGCTCAAGAAGAAGAATTCAGTTTAGAATTACGCACTCGTGATCGTGAGCGTAAACTCATTAAGAAAATTGAAAAAACATTACAATTGATCGAAGAAGATGATTTTGGTTTTTGTAAAGCATGTGGTATCGAAATTGGTATCCGTCGCTTAGAAGCAAGACCAACAGCTGATCTTTGTATTGAATGTAAAACGTTAGCTGAGATCAAAGAACGTCAAATGGCTGGCTAATTCATCTGCACAAAGATGAATATTTCAGATAATAAACGACCACAAACTCTCTATCGTGGTCGTTTTGCTCCCTCTCCCTCTGGTTCACTTCACTTCGGTTCACTCATTACAGCGCTGGCGAGTTACCTCGACGCTAAAAAAAATAACGGTATTTGGTTAGTTCGCATCGAAGATATTGATCCACCTAGAGAAAAAAAAGGAGCGAGTACTGAAATCCTCAACACGCTAACAAGCTATGGCCTCCATTGGGATGAAGACGTTTTATTTCAAAGTAAACAGCATGACTATTATCAACAGATCATTGCAGAGCTTTTTGCTCATCAACAAAGTTATTATTGCCGTTGCACCCGTGCAGAAATCAAAGCAATGGGAGGCACATATAATCAACACTGTCGCAGATTAAATCAGCCCAAATCAGGCAGCGCTATCCGAGTTATAAATGACCGTGGCATTGATCATTTTACCGATTTAATTCAGGGAAATATTGAATGCGATAAAGCCTTCGCCCAAGAAGACTTTGCCATTTTTCGAAAAGATAATTTATTTGCCTATCAATTAGCCGTTGTCGCGGATGATATTTACCAAAAGATTAGTCATGTTATTCGAGGGTGCGATCTTGTAGAGCCAACAGTTAAACAATTATCTTTTTATCATATATTGGGTCATACAGCGCCTTTGTTTGGGCATATTCCACTAGCCATCACCGATCAAGGTTATAAACTGAGTAAACAAAATAAAGCGCCGGCTATCAATATTAAACACCCACAACCATTACTTATTTCGGCATTGGCGTTTTTAGGGCAGCAACCAGATAAAGAATTAGTGCATTGCAGCGTTGATGAGATAATTTCTTGGTCC
>DAINNQ010000106.1:0-8137 GCA_036735825.1 Alteromonadaceae bacterium
ATACGACCTTGGCTATTAATTTCAACTTCTTGGTGGCCAATGGTGCCATGCAATATATCTTGATAATAACGTTCTAAACCCAGTTTGCCTATGTTACGGGTAGCCGCAAAATTGTCGGATTTGCCTTGTTCTTCCAGTTTAAGAGCATCTTGACGATTGATGCGGGCAACGTAACCAACAGAGTGGGTGGTGAGATCCGAAAAGGGATAATAACGCTTTAAACGAGCGTCAATAAAAACACCCGGAAATTTGTGCTGGTTGACTGAAAAAAGAGCCACTTGTTGATCGCTTAACCGTGAGTGCAACTCTAGTGGCTTGAATCGACGCTTACTGCGCAGCGACTTAAAAAGTTTCTCTTGCTTCTCTTGTGAAATATCCAGTAAATCACTGACTTCTTTCACTGTTTTTTCTAAATCTTCTACTTGCTCAGGAATGATCTCTAAACTGTAAATTGGCTTATTTTCAGCGAGTAAAACGCCATTTCTGTCATAAATCAGACCGCGATTGGGAGCAACAGGTAATAATTTAATGCGATTGGAATTTGAGCGAGTTTGGTATTTTTCATAAGAGCTAATTTCTAATTCAAATATATTTTGAAATAGGATCAAAATTAAAATAATAACGCCAATTAGCGTGATGAAAGCACGTCGGGCAAATAAATTAGCTTCTGCACTGTGATTTCGAATAACAACACGTTTGTAAGCTGGCATTGTTATTCTCTATGATAAGGGTGGTTGTTATTGATGCTCCAAGCTCGGTATAAACTTTCGGCTAAAAATATTCGAACTAACGGGTGCGGCAGAGTTAATGCCGATAATGACCATTTTTGCTCTGAAGCTTGAATGCAAGCTGGAGCGAGGCCTTCTGGACCACCAACAAGCAGGGCGACATCTCGGCTATCGAGTTGCCATTTTTCAAGTTGCTTTGCCAATTGTGGAGTTGTCCACGGTTTTCCTTCAACCTCTAGGGTGACTATGCGATTACCTTTAGGAATAGCAGCGAGCATTTGTTCGCCTTCTTTTTCAAGAATTCTGACAATGTCGGCATTTTTTCCGCGTTTTCCCGGAGGTATTTCCACTAAATGAAATGACATGTCACGCGGAAACCGCCGACAGTATTCATTAAATCCTTGGCTTACCCAGGCTGGCATTTTGTTGCCAACCGCGTAAAGGGTGATCCGCATAACTTAGGTTTATTCCCACAACTGTTCTAGTTGATATTTATCTCGGGTATCGTCAGTCATTATATGAACAACAACATCACCTAAATCGACCAGCGCCCATTCTCCAATATCACTGCCTTCAACGCCTAAAGGTTCAACACCTTCAGCGCGGCAATCAATCACTAATGATTGGGCAATGGATTTTACATGGCGAGTTGAATTACCAGAGGCAACGACCATAACGTCGGCAAAGCCTGATTTTTCAGCGATGTTCAACGTGGTAATGTCACGTCCTTTCATATCTTCTATTTTTTCGATAACAAAAGCGGTTAATGCTTCATTTTGCAAAGTGATGTCTCTTCGTAGGTTTTTGAGTGTTAAAAGTCGATAATACCATTAATTTTTTATCAGGTTAACTGTTACGACATCACTGATGTGATTTATAAAGTTGTTGTTGTTGAATATAGTTCAAAACTGCTTGCGGTAGCATGGTGTTTTCAACGGTGTTTTGAGCAAGTGCCGTGCGAATTTCAGTTGATGAAATATCAAAGGGTGTCTGCTGATGAAACAGAATTTTCCCCGCTTTCAATGTTGATATTGACGATAGATCGTCAGCAAAATATGGAGATAAGCAGTGATAATTATTTTTCTGTAATAGAGTTTGTGCCATTTGCCCTTTTTCATAACGAGGACGGTCATTAACTACCAGATGGCATAAATTTAAAATGTCTTGCCAACGGTGCCAAGTAGTAAACTGGATAAAAGAGTCCATGCCGATAATAAAAAAGAGCTGGTAGTGGGCATTTTCTTGATGAATTTCTTGTAACGTATCAACAGTATAAGACGGATGATTTCTTAATAATTCGCGGCTATCAAGCTGAAGGACGGGATGTGACTGACACGCTAATGCCACCATTTTTTTACGTTGCAGTGGCGTAGCCACGGTTGATGTTTTATGTGGTGGAATATGAGCGGGCATTAACTGGATGGTGTCTAACGCTAACCATTTTGCTGTTTCGATAGCGGTATTGATATGACCGTTATGGATAGGGTCAAAGGTGCCACCTAAAATGCCAAGCCGTTGAAAAGCGGTATTAGTTTTATCAGCTTGATTGGATTTAAGCGTACTCATAATTCAACGAAAAGTTTTTCATGGTGTCACCATGGTATAAGCAAACGATAACATCGGCTAATAACACAAAGGGATTAAATTCCGAGCTGGTTTTACTCAGTAAATCGACTTCGGCTAATCTTGCTTGCGAAAGCGCTAAATGCTGATTTTGAATATTATTAGTGGCCGATAAATACAGCGGTTTTCGTTTATCCCAAATGCGGTATTCTTTACACAAATTGGCAAACGACTCTCCTTGTGCAAGTCGTTCTTGCATAATAGCTAATTGATTGATTTCTTTATGGATGAACCAAATTAACTGAGTAACAGCGCTACCATCTTGTTGCAGCTGGTCTAACATAGACACACATCTTTTTATGTCGCCGATGAGCATAGCGTCAATTAATTGGAAGGGGTTAAATTTAGCTTGCTTGATCAGTAATTTTTCGGCTTCTTCAGCGGTGATCAATTGTTGGCCAAAGAGTATTGAGAGCTTTTGCAGTTCTTGATCAAGGGCGTTTAAATTCCCTTCAAACAATTCAGCAAGTTGTAAGTAAACATCAGGTAATAAATTAAGTTGGTATGTTCTTGCTTGATTTTTGATCCATTGCGTCAGTTGTTTACCTTCAATATCGTATAAAGGAATAAAACAGCCTGCTGATTCTAGTGACTTAAACCATTTACGTTTTTGACCCGCAGCGTCTAATTTTTCTCCGTGGATGATCAGCAAAATATCTTGGTGTAAATGCTCGCTTAAATCGGTTAAGGCTTTGCTGCCTTTGTCACCAATTTTATTGGTAGTGAATTCTAATTCTATGATCCGCTGGCTAGAGAATAAACTCATCGCCTGATATTCTTGCTGTAATATCGACCAGTCGAATTTGTCATCAACACTAAAACGAATTAACTCATCAAACCCTTGCTGCTTAAAATGTTGCTTGATATTGATGAGACTCGTATTTTTCTGCCAAGGTTCATCGCCAAAAATTAACCACACAGGCTTAAAGCCTTGATTGAGCGTGTTCGTTAATTGATTGTGATAAATCTTCATTCATTTACCTTGCAGTGGTATATGATTTACAGTTGAATACTGGCCATATTACGTAATATTTTATCCGCCGCTTGCTGGCGCATTTCACTGAGCATTAACGATAATTCTCGACTTTTCGCCAGTGCGATATCCGGGTCGTCTTGATAGTTTCTATTGAGTTCAAAACTATAGGAGCGAATGTTTTGCTCTGCTACTCTTAGCTCATAACGCACGGTATAGATGAGTTCGTATTCCGCCACTTGGCCATTAGGAAAAACTGATAGTGTGCGGCGATCTAACTTGTCTTTTAAAATACGAAGCTCTGGTATTTTATTGGTATAAGTTGGCACTATATTGACTTTGTTTTGCTGTAAATGCTGTTTGACTACTCGAGTCAATTCACCATATTTATCAACAGAGCCTAGATATAGCGTTTGTAACTCAGGGGTGAGTAAATAATCACCTCTGAGTTGAAAACCACAAGCTGTCATAAATGTCATAGTAAAAGCGCAGAGTAATAAACTATACGCTTTATATTTACGAAGTAAGTTTTGACTTACAACTTTCATTAAACACCACTATTTTGATTAACTATTATCTTGATTCACAATAGGATTAATTTGCCACAATATTGAGTAACTTACCTGGTACATAAATCACTTTACGAACGGTTTTACCCTCAATAAATTTAGCCACATTTTCTTCGGTTAAACCTAAATGTTCAACTTGCTCTTTCGGGGCATCAGCTGCAACTGTTATTTTCGCACGGAGTTTTCCGTTAACTTGCACTATGATAAGTTTTTCATCTTCGACAAGCGCTGCTTCATCAACCGTTGGCCATAAAGTGTTTTCAACGGTATTTCCATCACCAACAACTTGCCATAAGTGATGACTCAAGTGCGGCACGATAGGCGTTAACATAAGCACTAACGCCTGAATAGCTTCTTGCATTACCGCGCGGTCTTCAATTGATTCCATTTCTGCTTTTGCTAAATGATTCATCAATTCCATGATGGCAGCAATGGCGGTATTAAAGGTGTTACGGCGACCAATGTCATCGGTTACTTTGTTAATGGTTTTGTGTAATTCACGACGTAATGCTTTTTGGCTGCTATTTAATGTTAATCCTGCAAGCTCAGCTGGCTTATCACCTTGGTTAAAATCGTGAACGAGTTTCCAAACACGTTTTAAGAATCGGTGAGCACCTTCTACACCCGAATCAGACCACTCTAGGGTTTGCTCTGGTGGCGAAGTGAACATAATAAATAAACGCACAGTATCTGCGCCATATTGCTCAATGACTTCTTGTGGGTCGATGCCGTTATTTTTCGATTTCGACATTTTGCTCATGCCAGCAGAAATCACAGGTTTGCCATCAAGCTTGCTGATTGCAGACGTGACTTGGCCTTTTTCATTACGCTCAACGGTTACATCTGACGGAGAAATCCATTCTTGCGCGCCATTATCCGCTTCACGGTAATAGGTATCCGCTAACACCATGCCCTGACACAATAAGCTTTTGAACGGTTCATCACATTGAACTAAACCAACATCGCGTAATAATTTATGGAAAAATCTCGCATAAAGTAAATGTAAAATTGCGTGCTCGATACCACCAACATATTGATCAACAGGCAACCAATAATTAGCTTTTTCAGGATCTAACATTTGGCTGTCATCACCTGGTGAACAGTAGCGCGCGTAATACCAAGAGGATTCCATAAAGGTATCGAAGGTATCTGTTTCACGGAAAGCTTCTTCGCCATTGTAAGTGGTTTTTGCCCACTCTTTATCATCTTTAATTGGAGAGGTTACACCGTTCATAACCACATCTTCTGGCAATTCAACCGGTAATTGATCTGCAGGAACAGGTACTGACTCACCATTGGCTAAATTGATCATCGGGATTGGAGCACCCCAATAACGTTGGCGTGATACGCCCCAATCGCGAAGGCGATAATTAACTGTGATTTTGCCTTTACCTTCTGCAACTAATTTATCAGCGATTGCTTTAAATGCATCTTCGAATGATAAACCGTCAAATTCGCCAGAATTAATTAAGCTGTTTTTGTCGGTGATGGCCGCTTTAGTAATATCGTCACCGTCACTTGCCGCAATAACTTGTTTGATGGCTAAACCATAGTTAGTCGCAAATTCCCAATCACGTTGATCGTGTCCAGGTACTGACATAACAGCACCTGAGCCGTAATCCATTAAAACAAAGTTTGCCGCCCATACAGGAACTAAATCACCTGTTAACGGGTGAATCGCTTTTAAGCCAGTGTCGACACCTTTTTTCTCCATCGTCGCCATATCAGCTTCAGTGGCTTTGCTGGTTTTACATTCTTGAATAAAATCAGCAAGCTCGGCATTGTTTTTAGCAGCGGCAAGGGCTAGTGGATGTTGAGCGGCAAGAGCCACATAAGTCACCCCCATTAAGGTGTCTGGGCGTGTGGTGTAAATGTCGAAGCTTTCATCAGAATCAGCAACTTTGAAGGTCATTTCGACGCCTTCAGAGCGGCCGATCCAATTTTTTTGCATTGTTTTTACTTGCTCAGGCCAATCCGTTAATTGGTCTAAGTCATTAAGCAACTCTTCTGCATAATCGGTAATTTTAATGAACCATTGTGGAATTTCTTTGCGTTCGACAATCGCTCCTGAACGCCAGCCGCGACCATCGATTACCTGCTCGTTAGCTAATACAGTTTGATCAACAGGATCCCAATTAACCGTGGCATTTTTCTTATACACTAAGCCTTTTTCAAAAAGTTGGGTAAAAAACCATTGTTCCCAACGGTAATAATCTTTTTTACAGGTCGCTAATTCACGGTCCCAATCATAGCCAAAACCTAACAGTTTTAATTGATTTTTCATGTAATCAATATTTTGATAAGTCCATTTGGCAGGAGCTGAGTTATTTTTAATCGCGGCATTTTCAGCAGGTAAACCAAAAGAATCCCAACCCATAGGTTGCATCACGTTTTTACCTTGCATGCGTTGGTAGCGAGCAATTACATCACCTAAGCTGTAGTTGCGCACATGACCCATATGGAGTTTTCCACTCGGGTATGGAAACATAGAAAGACAATAAAACTTTTCCTTCTCTGGTAATTCAACGGCTTTAAAAGTTTTGTTTTCAGTCCAAAACGACTGAACTTCAGCTTCTATTGATTGCGGATTATAAACGGATTCCATTAACGATTTTCTCAAAAATTTGATGTGATGCCGAACGTGAATTTCTTAAGGAAAAATCAAGCTCTAAGGCGAGTAAAATAATCGTCATAGAATACATGAAATATCAGGCACTCGACAAGTTTAATCCGTGATTCTGCTGGTTATATGCGAAAAAAAGCGAGAATTTTTGATTATTCTTTTTGATATTAGGTTTTCTTTTACAAACTATACTATATAAAGTGAAAGAGACTATGTTGAGGAATTATCATGCCAGACAATAATACTTGGTCAGACTTTTACGATCGTTTATCGCAATGGCTTATTGATGTTAAGCGACATGAAATTACCCAAGTTGTGGAATTAGTTGAACAAGCAAAAGTCATTTTAATGGCGATTGAAGCGATCCCTGAAGATAAAATCAAACAATTTATTGATAATTTCCAATATGATCTTCATGAGTTTTATCAGCAGAATCAAGAACAAGCGAAACACTCAGTGTATTTAGGGCTGATGAGTGAATCGTTTTGGGCGGTGATGGCGAAAATAACGGATAAATCTCAAGTCGAGTGGGCTGAGTTATGCGAAGACTTTGCTCATAAAGGCCTTTATCAATCGGGTGATCTCATAGGTTTTGGTATTTTAGAGTGTCAAGAATGCCACAAAACGTTAGTGATTAATCATCTATCAGAAGTGATGGACTGCTTGCATTGTGGCCATCAACATTTTATCCGCCAAAGCTTAACGCCCTAAATTACAAGAATATATTGAACAAATTTTGCTTATTACCTCGCTTAACGAGTACACTACGCGCAAATAAATTAGCATAACAATTGGCTTCGTAAAAAAGCTTATACGGTGATTATTAATGATTCCGACTTCCAGTCCTTGGCGTTTAGCTCCTCATCAATTAACGGCTCAGCTAGATGAGCAAACATTTGCAAAACTTTCAAATGATTCTGATGAAGAGCAAGTATTTTTAGGACATCATCGAGCAAAGGAAGCTTTAGAATTTGGCCTATCGATGGACACTCGTGGCTTTAATGTTTATGCCATGGGTGAGCATGGAACTGGCCGTCAAACTTTGATCACCCAAATGTTATCTGCCATAGCAAGTGAGCAACCAACCCCTGAAGAATGGTGTTATATCAACAATTTTGATGATGTTCACGCCCCTTATAAATTGTATGTTAGCCCTGGTGATGGCAAGCAGTTATTAAAAAGAATAGAAACTTTTATCGATGAATTGCTGGATTTGTTTCCAGAAATCTTTGATAACCCGAGTTATCAGCGTCAAAAAGCAGCGATAGATCGTGAGTTTAATCAAAAATATGATGAAGCTATTGGCATTGTCGAAGAAACCGCGTTGAAAAGTAATGTCGTGCTTTTTGAAGAAGCGGGAGAAATTGGTTTTTCGCCTTTGGTCGATGGTAAACCCTTAGATGACAAAGAGTTTGCTAATTTAGATGAAACCAAAAGAAGCGATTTTTATGCTTTGCTCGAAACATTAGAAAATTTGTTGTCGGAAAAGTTAATTGAATTACCGCAGTGGAAAAGAATTTCCTCTGATAAAAAACGTAAACTCAAGCATGAAACGGCTGAACAAAGTATTCGTCCTTTTCTTAAAGAATTAGAGCATGAATTTGCCAGCAACTTAGGTGTA
>DAINNQ010000107.1:0-8121 GCA_036735825.1 Alteromonadaceae bacterium
AAAACAATCAAGCTGACGCTTATTATCAACTCCGCGCAGAATTTAATGCGAGTGTAGACAAGTATTACCGTTCGTTGCTATTTCTCTATCTAAACCGTCACGGTTATAACGGATTATGTCGATATAATAAATCTGGTGGTTATAACGTTCCTTTTGGTAAATACAAAAAGCCGTATTTTCCTGAAAGTGAATTATTGTTTTTTGCGGAAAAAGCTCAAAAAGCCATTTTCATTTGTGAAGGCTATCGACAAACATTTGCTCGAGCTCAAGAGGGCGATGTTATTTATTGTGATCCTCCCTATGTACCATTAAGTAAAACCGCTAGTTTTACGAGTTATGCAGGCAATGGTTTTGGATTAGACGAGCAGGCTGATTTAGCCAATGCCGCAGAAGAAGTGGTTGCAAAGCATAAAGTAAGTGTTTTGATCAGCAATCACGATACCATTTGGACGCGTAAAATTTATCAAAATGCCGATAAAATAAAATCAATTAAAGTCGCTAGAACCATTAGCCAAAATGGTGGAAATCGTAAAAAAGTTGCTGAGTTAATGGCGCTGTATAAAGATCAATAGACCCTAAATTAAAACAAGTGACACGATGGCGATTAACGTACCAATAAAAAGAATAACGCCTAGTGCGCCAATAATAACAAAATGAATAAATTTACCTTCGGTAAAGTCACGTTTTCTGTTTTTATCGCTTTGCACACCTAAAAATGCAGAAGCGACACTTTTAATGGTATTCGTTATTTGTCCCATTAGTCCCCCTTTCCACGTCGTTTTTCTAAGTAGACGATAGTGTAGTCATAAAAGCAAGTTTGTAGTGTTACTTTAATGATTATACCTTGTAAAGTCTTGTTTATTTAATGGTTACTTTTATGGGTTTTATGTAGCTAGAAAGTGAAGGGTGAGTATTTGAAATAAAGCAAAAAAGCATGGTATCACCATGCTTTTTTGTTAATCACTTTTGCTAATCAAGTAAATAGATTATACGCGGAAGTATCATTTATAAATCGATATCAACAGCATAAGAAACGTATACTTTCATGTCACCAGCTGCACCGTCTAGATCAGTTGCAGACGCGCCTAACGTAAAGCCACTTTTGCTAACGCTAATGCCATAATCAATAGAATCTTCCGCTAACCAGTCACCTGAATAAGAACCGATATGTAGCGCAACTTCAGCTTCGTTTGCTAATGAAAATGCATAATCGGCTGACGCATAAATAGTGTCGCCAGCATCTGCACCTTCTCCATCAGCTAAAACAGCAACACCTAATGTTAATGCACCGAATGAGAAGTTAGCATACACTTCTGAAAAATCTGCGTCGCCACTTGTTTCATCAGGGTAAGCGTAATAGATAAAACCCACATCATATGAAACCGTGTCGTTAATCGCGCCGCCAAAGCCGCCATAAAAATCAAGTTCATAAGTCATGCCGTCAGCCCAATCAGCATTCGATGCCCACACACCAACATAAAAGCCTGACTCAGCTGAATAATCAATACCGCCTGAAACTGCAGCTTTGCCACCCGTTTGCTCAAGACCACGCCATAAATAATTGCTGGTAACGCCAACGTTAGCTGAAAGTTCATTCGCTGCAGCCGCATTGAAAGAAGCTATAGAAGCAGTAAGGATTGTTGATGATAGTGCGATGTTTACTAGTGTTTTTTTCATGATTCACTCGTTATGTTTTATTGTTTTAAAATTAGGTTATCAATGAATTTGCAAAGAAAGTGCCTGAAAACTAAAAAATCAAAAATAAATTTTTATTTGATATATTTCAGATGCTTATTAGATGCTCTTTAGTTTTTTATGTAAATATGAAAATCTTAAAATGTGCGATTTTGGTGCAGTGATCCAAGTGCTTGGTCAATGAAAGTGCAATAGAATGTTAGTCGATTAATCGGTCAATTTAAGGTAAAGTAGCGCAGTTTTTAATTTGGCAGGAAAAGACCATGTCTTCATACTTAATTGCTCCTTCAATTTTATCGGCAGATTTTGCTCGTCTAGGTGATGACGTTGCTAAGGTTTTAGCTGCAGGAGCGGATGTTGTACATTTTGATGTGATGGATAATCACTTTGTTCCAAACTTAACTTTTGGTCCAATGATTTGTCAGTCACTACGCGATTATGGCATTACCGCACCGATAGATGTGCATTTAATGGTTAAACCTGTCGATAGTTTAGTGCCTGAGTTTGCTAAAGCTGGGGCAGATATTATTACCTTTCATCCCGAAGCAAGCGACCATATAGATCGTACTTTGCAATTAATAAAAGATCATGGCTGTAAAGCAGGTTTAGTATTAAACCCAGCAACGCCATTACATTGTTTAGATTTTGTGATGGACAAGCTCGATGTGATTTTATTAATGTCAGTAAATCCTGGTTTTGGTGGTCAATCATTTATTCCGACCACTCTTGAAAAGTTGCGCTTAGTGCGTGAAAAAATTGATGCCAGCGGGCGCGACATACGTTTAGAAGTTGATGGCGGAGTGAAAGCTGACAATATTGCTGAAATTGCCGCGGCCGGTGCTGATATGTTTGTTGCAGGTTCTGCTATTTTCTCAAAGCCAGATTACAAACAAGCAATAGATGAAATGCGAGCTGAGCTTGCAACAGTAACAAAATAAAACTAACCACTTTTAAAAAATTAGATTATTAGATTATTAGATTAGGTAAGAAAAATCATGACCAAACCTGTTGTATTAAGTGGCTGTCAACCATCAGGTGACTTAACTATTGGTAATTATCTTGGCGCTTTGAAGCAATGGGTAACCATGCAAGAAAGCCATAATTGTTATTATATGCTGGTTGACCAACATGCGATCACTGTTCGTCCAGATCCGGCAGCATTGCGAAAAGCTACGCTTGACGGTTTAGCGCTGTATTTAGCGTGTGGTGTAGATCCAAAACAAAGCACTATTTTCATCCAATCTCATGTACCAGAGCATGCACAACTTAGTTGGATATTAAGTTGTTACACCCAAATGGGTGAGCTTAACCGCATGACCCAATATAAAGATAAGTCGCAAAAGTCTGAAGCCAATATGAACTCGGGTTTATTTACTTATCCTGTATTAATGGCGGCTGATATTTTGTTATATCGCGCCAACAGTGTGCCTGTTGGAGATGATCAAAAACAACATTTAGAATTAGCACGTGACATTGCCACACGCTTTAATAATCTTTATGGCGAAATTTTTGTTATTCCTGAACCGTATATTCCAGAATTTGGCGCTCGTGTGATGAGCTTACAAGAGCCGACGAAGAAAATGTCAAAGTCTGATACTAACCCTAGTAATTTCATTGGTTTATTGGAAGAACAGAAAAAAATCATCAAAAAAATTAAACGCGCTGTGACCGACTCAGACGAGCAAGCGCGTATTTACTTTGATGTGGCTGAAAAGCCTGGGGTATCAAACTTATTGTCATTACTTTCTTGCACAACAGGTCAAACTGTTGAGCAATTAGTGCCTCAATATGAAGACAAAATGTACGGTCATTTAAAAGGTGATGTGGCTGATGCAGTGGTTGCTATGCTTGAACCGATTCAAGAAAAATATCATCAGTATCGTAATGATCAAACATTTATGGATGAGGTTATGCGTAGCGGAGCAGAAAAAGCATCTGAACGCGCGAGTACTATTTTAACATCGGTTTATGATGCCATAGGTTTTATTGCCAAACCTTAATTTATTCACTCGTTATTTATAAGAAAGGTTGAATACAATTCAGCCTTTTTTATTTTTAGTGTCTATAAATGATTTATAAGTAAGATGAGTCTTTGCCAACTAAATGAGCTCAAGAATATATTTATGATTATTAGTAGATAAGAGGTGAAAAATTTACAACGATTTTCACAAGAGAAGGATAAAAACGGAACATTTTTATCCCCTCTAAAATAGTTTTATAACAGTATTTTCCGTTATTTTTCTTTTGCCGCTTTGTCGGCTTTTTTAAACAACTTATCACTATTCTCAATAAACTCGTCAACAGAACTACTTTTTGCGAACAAATAACTCGGTGTTAACAGTGTTGAATTAAATTGTGGGCGGGCACTAAAATCAGGCTTTTTACTGACTTTCACGATAAAGTTTCCACCGAATAATAATGCGGTCAGTGAAGCAGCAACAATAAGCCTACGCTTAGTACTCATATGAAAACCAATGTAGCAATTTAACCAAAATAAGGAGAAAGTGATCGCAATCGGCAATAAGGTCACAAGTGGCGTTAATGGAAACTGGCTTGAGGTATTAAACTCCACTAAATTTCCAATAAAATCACTGACCCAAGTGAGATTGTAAAATAAAAAACAAATCCCCAGTTGGGTGAATATACGCGCGTCATGTTTTGTTAAGTGTGAGACTAAAGAAACCGCCGCTGGCCACAGCGAAAACATCAAGGTTAAGCCAATAGTCGGAACAAACAATTGAGTGAAATTGACTTCTTTTGGGTTATTTATAAAGAAAATCCAAGCCGTTAAAAACGCAAAAATTGCAATGTTAATAATTAACGCCAACGGATGTTTGGTGAGATTTATTAAATTCTCAAATGGACTTAAGGTAATACTTGTCGCGACGGGATGATGCGGAAAAACAATGCGAATTAAACTTTTACCTATGGTAATAATATCGCCAGAGTGGACAATATGACCATGTGCGCTTTTTTTCCCTTCATCTAAGAAACAGCCGTTGATGCTGTTTTTATCATTAATTCGCCAATTTTCACCATCAAAATCAATGGCAAGATGTTCAGCACAAATATGAGGATCAGATAAAATGATATCGCTGTGATAACCACGGCCAATGTTTACGGTTTGTTTATTAAACTTATGACGACCAAGTAACTTATGACCTCTGCTTATTTCTTCAATGATTATTTCCATGATACAGATTCCATAAACTTCTTAGTAAAAATTTGTGCACTTTCTTGGCTCACACCCGCAAGGGTGAAATGACTGATCAAGGCTTGGTCATCTCGATCAATTGAAATACCTAAGTACAATACATCATAAAGATTCGAAAAGTCTTTATAAGCGCGGGTGCAGAAAATAGCTTTATTATTAATAAGTTGATGACTTGGCATAACAATATCATGCTGGCATGAAAATTCACTGACATCGTCTTTTCCTGCTTTGTTTCCAGGCATCACTCGAGCTACTTGGTTTTGAAATAATTGATAAAATTTAATGTCGTTAAGTGATTTAGCTTGTAAATATCTAAATTCCATTTCGAGAGAGCCGGTAAAAAAATCCCCCGTTATGTAGGTGTTTTCCTCTAAAGAGCAGTTTGCTACCGCCAACATGATCAAGGCGTCAGTTTTATCAGCATTTGACTCCCCCCAACAACGAATAAAAGGCACATCAATAGTTGGGATCACGCCTTCACCTAATTTTTTCAGCTGCCATTCACTTTTGAGCAAACGGCTAACTAATTCATTTTGATAGGCATCAAGCTGTTGTGCCATTTGCTCGTCTATGGTCGTTAGGGTGTCATTTTCATAACGGTTAACCAGTGCTAACAATTTATCGTGCGGCACTAAAAAACCTATTTGATTACCTGAAGTTGCTACATTAATACCAACAACTTCGGTCTCTTTATTAACGACTGGGCCACCACTCATGCCTGAGTTGACCGAACCGGTAAAATGAATGCGATCGTTAAACGATTCTTTTTTCAAACCGTTGTAGGTTCCCGGCACAACTATCATGCCTAAATCATGTGGATTTCCTAAAGAAAACAGCTCTTCACCTTTAGCAGGAACGGTTGCGGAGATTGAAAAAAACGGCATCTCTTGTTCAACCATTCGTTTAACCAGTGCTAAATCATTGATGACATCAATGCTTTTGAGTTCAAGTTCTGCTTTCTTACCTTGATTGTCTAAATACTCAATACGGTATTTTTCGGGATGGCGAGCAAAGCTTGAAATTACATGATAATTAGTTGCTATTAATCCATCACTGCTAATTTGAAAACCAGAGCCAATAGAGGATTTTTCACCACTGGCTTTATCTATTAACCGAATTTGATAAAGCGATGGAGCGAGTTGTTTAAAGATGGCTTCTGCCTGTTCATCGGCCGCGGATATACTACTAAATGCAATCAATAGTAGGCTTATTAACCCTTTCATTTATTATCCTTTTTTAAGTTTGCGACGTTATTGTGCCATTGTCAGAAAAATTGTCATCCTTTATCCTGAATTTATCTCGAAAACTGTGTAACACTTTGTTCGTTTAGTGAGCAAATTTATCATCTTGATATATTGGGTCATTATCAACAGCAATTTTCATTGATAACCTCATTAAAAGATAATTCGCTGAAAAATGTGACTTAAATCATCATTTAAGTGAAATAGCTTTGCCAAGTGGCGCATATTTCCATAGATTATTGAAAATATAAAATTAATTGCAACGAAGAGTGTTTAAAGAATCGCTTAAGGAAAGGTTTTGAAATATCTATTACTCCCAATATTGCTGCTTTCAATGACTTTGGTGAAAGTTCACGCAGAAAATACCAAGGCTTTATGTAGTGAAGGAAGCGCTGATTGTACGTTTGTTTTATTGAAAGATGCTAACAAGCAGTTTGTTTATATTAATCAAAAACGTGCTCAACATCGCATGTCGCCATTTTCTACTTTTAAAATTGCGAATTCTTTGATTGGTTTAGAGCGAGGTATTATTTCTGATGCTGAGCAAATACTGACTTACGATAAAAATAAATATCCTAGCCAAGCGTGGTGGCCATCAGTTTGGAAACTGCCAGCCTATAATTTAACCAGTGCTTATAAATTTTCAGTTGTTCCTATTTATCGTCAATTAGCGAGTGATATTGGTGAAAAATCTATGACAGAATTTTTAACTCAATTTAGTTATGGTAATCAGGATATTAGCTCAGGGTTAGATGACTTTTGGTTAAATGGCAGCCTGAAAATTTCGGCAGTAGAACAGGTTACGTTTTTACAAAAAATGTACCGCGGTCAATTAGGATTATCTACTCACACTTTAGCAACGATGAAAATGGTCATGGTGGCGAATAAAACAGAGTCGTACACCATCTTTGCTAAAACAGGTGCGGGAAAAGTTGATGACGGCACTATGCTCGGTTGGTACGTAGGTATCGTTGAAAAAGCTGATGGTGTTTATTATTTTGCGCTGAATTTTAATCGCGACAGTTATCAAGCAATGAAAGCCGATCGAATTGAAATGGCGATGAATCATTTACGAGTATTGGGCATTATTTAAATTCCATGAATAATGCCGCTTGAAGTTTATTATTTTTTAATTTTTCAATCATAGATGAAGCAAATGCAGCATTAAATCATCAGCATAAACCTAAGTAGTAAAACACTTAGGTTTTTTCTTGCCTATTATCTTACCTAATTTTTTGCCTATTTTGTTGTTTGTTTTGTCTTTGATTGGTCTTTGTTTTTATGAGTTAAGCGCTTCGAAAATTGGGATCATTGACTTAAATCAAAAAGGGATGACTTCAGCTGCGACATTATGTCGCAATATTGATTATTGTGTTTGTTCTTATGAGTTAATTACTTGAAAATTGTGAAAATTTTAATGTAATCACAAGTGAGCATTCATGCAGTTTTCTTTAAAACCCTCAGCCGTTGCAGTTAAGCTTTTTCTCCTTGCATTAGCTAATCAGGCTTTACCCGCAATGGCCAATGACACGCCAGAAGCAGAAATAGATTTTGAAGTGATCACCATCACTCATCAACGTCATCACCGCATAGAAAATAATGAAGATTTTGCTCAAGGTAAAACCAGCGAACCTGATTTAGCCAATTGGTTAGCATCAGTACCAGGTGCCAATGTTAATAGTAATGGCCCAGTTACGGGTGTTGCTCAGTACCGTGGGTTATATGGCGATCGCGTGGCCATTTCACTCGATGGACACCCTGTTATTGGTGCAGGCCCTAATGCGATGGACACGCCGTTAAGTTATTCAACACCGCTGATTGTAGATTCGATGACCGTTTATCGTGGTGTTGCCCCAGTTTCTGCAGGAATTGATACGTTAGCAGGCTCAATTGACGTGCGTATGCGTAAAGCCGAAATTTATCAGCAAAATAGCTTACATTTTTCGGGTGATGCTCAAGCGGGATTTCGCA
>DAINNQ010000108.1:0-8009 GCA_036735825.1 Alteromonadaceae bacterium
CATCAATGCTGCTGGTCGATTAGACGACATGGCTTATGGCATTAACTGTTTGCTTGCTCCAGATTTAATGACCGCACGCGTGATGGCTTCAGAATTAGATAGCTTAAATAAAGCGCGGCGTGAAATAGAACAAGGCATGCAGCAAGAAGCTGAGCACATTATGACCAAGCTCAATTTCAGTGAAGATAATTTACCCTTCGCGCTCGCTTTGTTTCATCCTGAATGGCATCAAGGCGTTATTGGCATAGTTGCAGGTCGATTAAAAGAAAAGTTTCACCGCCCGAGTATTGTCTTTGCTCGTTCAGAAGATGGACAAGAACTTAAAGGCTCCGCTCGCTCAATTCCTGGTTTACATATTCGAGATTTACTTGAGCATATTTCCAGTCAACACCCTCATATCATTAAAAAATTTGGTGGTCATGCAATGGCGGCAGGTTTATCTATTGCCCCTGATGATTTACCCAGTTTTCAGCAATTATTCGAGCAATATGCCAAAGACTGGCTGGCGAGCGATTTATTAGAAGGAACTATTTATTCCGACGGTGAATTGCCCCTTAATGAAATGACGTTGCCTTTTGCGCAAATGCTCAGAGCAAGTGGGCCGTGGGGACAAAATTTCATCGAGCCCATTTTTGATGATCATTTTAAACTTATTCAACAGCGTATCGTCGGTGAAAAGCATTTAAAAATGGTGGTTGAAAAGCAAGGACAAATTTTTGATGCTATTGCATTTAATATTGATGTAAAGCAATGGCCAAATTCTCAAGCACAACGTGTTCACTTAGCGTTTCGTCTTGATATTAATGAATTTCGCGGCAAACAAAATCTGCAACTCATGGTTGAAAATTTAGCGCTAGCCCAATGACAAAATTCTGTTTCAATGTGCAACTCACTACAATTTAATTTCTTGGAAAAATAGCCCAACAGAACCGTTTATTTGCCTGTTCAATTAGGCTACAATGCGCGACTCATTTTTTATTTGTTATTTTTTGTTAAGGCCTTTGTCTCGCGATGTTTGAAGTAAATCCAGTATTATTCAAAATCAAAGAAATCCGTGAACGTGCAAATATGCTCAGGGGGTATCTTTGACTACGACCAAAAATCAGAACGTTTGATTGAAGTTGTTCGTGAGTTAGAAGCACCAGACGTTTGGAATGAACCTGAACGAGCACAAGCGCTAGGCAAAGAAAGAGCAAATTTAGAAGCTGTTGTTGAAACTATTCAATTACTTGAAGCTGGCTGTGAAGATATTGAAGGCCTAGTGGAATTAGCCGTAGAAGAAGCGGATGAAGAAACCTTTAATGACGCGCAAACTGAAGTGAAGTCATTAGAGCAAAGCCTTGAAAAATTAGAGTTTCGCCGGATGTTTTCAGGTGAACAAGACAGTTCAAATTGTTATTTAGACATTCAATCTGGCTCTGGTGGTACCGAAGCACAAGATTGGGCTGAAATGCTTATGCGTATGTACCTTCGTTGGGGAGAAGCGCATGGCTACAAAACAGAATTACTTGAAGTCACCGATGGTGACGTGGCAGGAATAAAAGGCTGCACCATTAAATATTCAGGGGATTATGCTTACGGTTGGTTAAGAACAGAAACTGGGGTTCATCGTTTAGTACGAAAATCGCCATTTGATTCAAGTGGCCGTCGTCATACCTCGTTTGCTTCCGCTTTTATTTATCCTGAAATTGATGACAATATCGAAATCGATATTAATCCTGCAGATCTTCGAGTTGATACTTTTAGGGCTTCAGGTGCTGGTGGACAACACGTTAACAAAACAGATTCAGCGGTGCGCTTAACTCATATTCCAACAGGAGCCGTTGTTGCTTGCCAAGCCGATAGGTCACAGCACAAAAACCGTGCTACGGCGATGAAGCTTTTACAAGCTAAGCTTTATGAATTGGAAATGCAAAAGAAAAATGAAGGTAAGCAAGAGCTAGAAGACGGCAAGTCTGACATCGGGTGGGGCAGTCAAATCCGCTCGTATGTTTTAGATGATAGCCGCATAAAAGATTTACGGACGGGTGTTGAAAATCGCAACACTCAAGCCGTTTTAGATGGTGATTTAGATAAATTTATCGAAGCATCATTAAAATCAGGCTTGTAAAATGAATTGTATAACAGCAAAACAAAACTTTAGGTAAAACACGTTATTACCGTAACGTAATATTTTAATTTATTGAGATCAAACACATCATGAGCGATCAAGCACAAGACGAAAACAAATTAATTGCCGAGCGTCGCGGCAAATTAGCGCAAATTCGAGAAAACTGTCCAGCCAATGGCCATCCAAACAAGTTTGATCGAAAACATTATGCGGCTGATTTACAAGCTGCTCATGGTGAAAAAGATAAAGAAACACTCGAAGCTGAAAGCGACGTATATAGCATTGCTGGTCGTGTTATGGCCAAACGTGGTCCGTTTTTAGTATTGCAAGACATGAGTGGTCGCATTCAATCTTATGCTGATAAAAACGTGCAAAAAGACATTAAAGCGCGTTGGGGCACGTTAGACATTGGTGACATTATTGGCGTTACCGGTACTATGCATAAATCTGGAAAAGGTGATTTGTACGTGAATATGGATCAATATGAATTATTGACCAAGTCATTACGTCCGTTACCTGAAAAATTCCACGGTTTATCTGATGTTGAAACCAAATATCGTCAGCGCTATGTTGATTTGATCATCAATGAAGAAACGCGTAACACCTTTAAAATCCGCTCTAAAATCGTTGATGGTATTCGTAAGTTTTTAACTGAGCGTGACTTTATGGAAGTTGAAACGCCGATGTTACAAACCATTCCTGGTGGTGCATCAGCTAAGCCGTTTGAAACTTTCCATAATGCCTTAGATATTCAAATGTTTATGCGTATTGCGCCTGAGCTTTATTTGAAACGTTTGGTTGTTGGCGGTTTTGAAAAAGTGTTTGAGATTAACCGTAACTTCCGTAACGAAGGATTATCGACTCGTCATAACCCAGAATTCACCATGATTGAATTTTATCAAGCGTATGCTGATTATCATGATTTGATGAATTTAACGGAAGAGATGTTAAGAACATTAGCAGAAGACGTGATGGGTACTTCAATGATCCGTAACACCGTAAAAAATGCGGATGGCGAAGTAGTTGAAGAGAAGTTCTATGACTTTGGTAAAAAGTTTGAACGTTTATCTATGGTTGATGCCATTTTAAAACATGCTCCTCATTTAGATGAAGCGCCATTGCGTGATCCAGAAAATAATTTTGATGCGATCAAAGCGATGGCAAAACAAGTGGGTGTTAAAGAAGGTGATGCCGCGAAAGTTTGGGGACCTGGTAAATACATTTGTGAGATCTTTGAAGAAGTAGCTGAGCATTTATTGGATCAACCAACATTTATCACAGAATACCCTTGGGAAGTATCGCCACTGGCGCGTCGTAATGATGAAAACCCGTTTATAACTGATCGTTTCGAATTCTTTGTTGGTGGTCGTGAATTAGCGAATGGTTTTTCTGAGCTTAATGATGCAGAAGACCAAGCAGAGCGCTTTAAAAACCAAGTTGAAGGTAAAGATGCTGGTGATGATGAAGCGATGCATTATGATGCGGACTATATTCAAGCACTTGAATATGGTTTACCGCCAACAGCTGGTGAAGGTATCGGTATTGATCGTTTAGTGATGTTATTTACTGATTCACCAACGATTAAAGATGTTATTTTATTCCCGCATATGCGTCCGTTAGCGGATAAATAATACTGATTCTAAAATCAGTAACTCAATATAAATAATAAAAACCAGTAGAGCTGCTACTGGTTTTTTTTATGGCTGTATTTCAATGACTTTTATTTTATGGTTTTTATTGTATGAGTGATTGCTAACTAAATACTTGCCAGTCCCCAAATAAAAGCAATGGTGCCAGTGAAAAATATCATTAATAGATAGCTTAGACCGATGACAGAGAACTTGATAAAAGTTAACAAATTACCTTGTTTGTAAACACGTTTTTGCATAATGAAAAGATAGATAGGGATCCATATGAGTAATATTGTTGCTAAGAACGCACAAACATCAGAGATGATGACATAAGAGTCTGTGAAATAGCTTTGCAAGAAATCAAACAATTCGATTAATAATATACTAAAGAAAATAAAGCTGTGGCTGTGCAGGGCTACCGTTAAGTGCTCCAAATATAGTCGATTGGAAAAGATAAACATGATTTTCAATAACGCTGCAAATAAAGGTAAAAGAATAAACATCAATTGCGGCAATTTACCAATAGCTTGTTGAATTAAAGGAGAGGTATCTTCTTGGAAGGCTTTCTCTGCTTTTTGTGCCAATAAATTTGCGAATTGATCTAACTTCTCATTGGTCTCTTTACTGAGGAATTCGAAGCTAAGGCTACCATCAGCGTTATTACCTAAAGTAAATGCTTTATTGGGTAACGATATTTTTTCTCCTCTATTGAGTTTATCTATCTTTTCAGTGAGTTGTTCGAACTCTTGTTGCGCTTTTTCTGAAAGTTGCTCATTGCTGTTAAGCTTTTTAAACTCCATATTAACCAGCTCTTTGGTCATTTCTTTGAGTAAGAGACTTGGGCTATCCGATAACGTTTTTTGATATTGTCTAAACCTGTTAATTTCTTCGTCAAGCATTAACTGTTCATTGGTGCTTGCACTGGTTTTTTGCTGCTCAAGTGCTTTGATGTGTTGGTTAATTTGTTGTTGCTCAGCGCTAGTATCATTGACATTAAAAATGCCAGAACTATCAGTACTTGCGAAAAACTTTAACGTGAGAAAAAAAACAATACTGATGAATAAATACAGTCTAAGCGGCGGTACATAATGAACGCGACGTCCTGCCACATATTCGTTGGTTAAAAAACCAGGACGAAAAACTAATGGGAATAAAGTGCGACTTGCCCGAGAATCAAAGCTAAAAATGTCATCTAATAAATGTAAAACAACAGTCCAAAAATATTTCAGGGTAGATTCAACCGATTGACCACATTGAGAACAATATAAGCCATGCACTTGGGCATGACAGTTTTCACAAATTTTAGTGTTTTGTATGTCGTATGCTTGCATATCGTGGGCTTGCAAAGTTTCTTGCACGGAATGTGATTTATTGTCGGCTGGTGTTTGATTAGCGCTTGTTTGATTAGCGTTTGCTTGATCAGTATTTGTTTGATCAGCTTTAGCTAATTCACTCGTACTTGTTGCAGAAGGTGTTGAAGTAGATGTTGTTGTGAGGTGATTTTTATTCATTTTTTTACCCACATAATCAAGCTGTTCTAGAGATATGAGTCAGATAATAACATGGCAAATTGTCTTTAAAATGCTAAAAAATATAAAAATTTAAATTATTTACAAAAAATATGTGCTTCTTTAGTGCTGTATTGTCATTGTTCTGTTAGATTTAATAGTAAGCACCAAAAAGCCAAGCGTAGGAGAATTATAATGGCATTTGAAGTAACTTTTGAATTAAAAGAATCAGATCTAGAACATTTTCGTGATGTGATGAGAAAAGCCCAAGCAGGCGCTAAAAAATTAAGTGAAGAAGACATTTTATCAAACGCAAAAAACCTAAGCCAAGAAATTAACGTTGATGTGCCTGAGTTTGTTAGCGTACGCATTAAAAAATTAAACACACTTGTTGCTATGATTGAAGATTCTGAATGGCAAATTCCTGCTGAAGAGCGTAGTGATGTTTTAAGTGCTTTAGCTTATTTTAGCGACCCAGAAGATTTAGTACCTGATCATATCCCTGTATTAGGCTTTTTAGATGACGCAATTATGATTGAATTAGTTGCCGAAGAGCTTAAAGATGACATTGAAGCGTTTGAAGAATTCTGTGCTTATCGCGCTCGTGAAGAAGGCCGTGCAGGTGATAACACCATCACTCGTGATGAGTGGTTAGATTCAAAACGTCGTGAATTACATAGCCGCATGAGAAACCGTCGCAGCTCTCGCCGTAGTGGTCGATCGTCGTTCCGCTCAATTTTCTAATAGGCTCTATGGAATTGATAATTTAAAAAGGCTTTTTAATTCATATTAAAAAGCCTTTTTTTTATTTCTATTGTACATTTAACCGTTAAAATCTAGCTATTTAAAACTAGCCGTTCACATTAAACGAAACACACTCTTTAGTGGGTAACAAATAGCATCAGCACAAAAAAGCCTATTACCACCACATTAAAAGCGATGATATAAAGGAAACCTCGCATCCCTTCTTTTATCGTATATCCACGATTGTTAAGAAACCACCACCAAATTGATGACATAATAATAGGTAATAAAAAGAAAAGTTTAATCATTAATTCTGTATTAAATAAACATCATTTCACTATCATAGTTTAGTTTCACTTCGCTCGCTAGCGATAACCTACCAAATCAAGAGTAACCTGAGTTAATTCAGTTGGTATTAGTATTCAATTGGTTTTGTTGTTCAATCAATGCAGTGAGTGGTTTTCTGATCGAATAAAGAAACAACAAACTTGGGATCACCATCAGTGAAGTTAAAATGAAAAATAACGACCAGTTGCCATCAAGCCAATCAACAATAATGCCAGAATATGAGCCTAACATCACTCGACCGAATGTGCCTAACGATGCCATTAACGCATATTGACTCGCGGTAAAGCTTTTATTGCACAGCACCGACAATAACGCGACAAAAGCAACAGAGCCCCAAGCCGAGGTAAAACCATCAACAAAAACCGTAAAACCAAAGAGTAATTTATTCGGGCCAACAATTGCCATAACGGAGAACAGCAAGTTACTGGCTGACATAGCAATACCGCCGATAAACAATCCCTTTAAAATACCATAGCGAATGGTGAAAACACTGCCAATTAATGAAAAAACAATGGTTGTTGCCCAGTTTATCATTTTTGAATAATAGGCAATATCTTCATTGGAAAAACCCACTTCGCGATAAAACACAATCGACATTCTGCCTAAATACGCTTCACCTAATTTGAATAAGAAAATAAACATGAGAATAGAAATGGCTAGCCGCGTGCCATTTCGGTCGAAAAACTCTTGAATTGGGGCAACCAAAGTTGTTAGTAACCAAGCCACCAGTTTATGAATGCTATTGGCTGGTAAAGTATTATCATTAGGAGCTTGCTGGCTAATTGCTTTATTTAAGCGTGATAATTGTCTGGTGAAAAATACCAATAATACTGCGACAAACAAGGTCAGGAAAGTAAATTGATATTGTCTATCAATTAAGGTTTCTGGCCAAGCAGGGTAACCAATATTCGCATAAATGATACTTAAAAAAATGACAGGTAAGATAAATAAAATGGTTAATGATTTACTGGTGTAATTGGGGAGAACGCGTAAATAATTGGCTTCAATTTTGGCTAAGGTTTGCTCGCGATTGCTTTTAGGCTCAGCAACAACCATAGCGGTGATCATTAACAACGCCATGATTGCCGCTAACACTAAAAATACTTCTGACCATTGCCAGTTAGGTTGGCTCACCAGAATAAATGGAATGCTGCCAAGCCCTGCATAACCTGTCCACCAGCCAGCTGTTGCCATGGCTGAACCAGCCGCCATAACATTACTGTTTTTTCCAGAAAGCGAATCGATACGATAGGCATCAATCGATATATCTTGTGTCGCGCCTGTTATCGCAATTATTAATCCGAGTAATGCCATAAGGCTCAGTTGACTATTTGCCTCTAAATAACTCATTTGAAAGGCGGTAAAAACAATAATTGCTTGTGTTGTTAATATCCAACTACGACGCAGTCCAACTTTTGCCGTTAAAAAAGGAATTTTTAATCTATCAGCTAAAGGTGACCATAAAAAATTAATGCTGTAAGCAACAAATATCAGCCCAAATAAACCGATACTTGAGCGGCTTAACCCTTCATCTTTGAGCCAACCCGTCATGGCTGAACCAACCATTACCCAAGGAAAACCACTGGCAATACCAAAAAAGAAAATAG
Source organism: Alteromonadaceae bacterium (assembly GCA_036735825.1). Lineage (GTDB taxonomy): Bacteria > Pseudomonadota > Gammaproteobacteria > Enterobacterales > Alteromonadaceae > DAINNQ01. The sequence continues at coordinate 7,949 of DAINNQ010000108.1, forward strand.
TAAGTAAACGTTTGTCTTTAAAATACGATATTGTTTCTTTTAACGAATGAGGAGCAGACAT
>DAINNQ010000109.1:0-3490 GCA_036735825.1 Alteromonadaceae bacterium
CGTAGCGAACAAATCTTACAATTTTTAAACATTTGACTTTCCCTTTAGTCTGCCCAATAGCGATAACATTTGTTAACATGTTGTCGCTGTTAGGCAGCGACATTCTGCTAATAAAATAAGACGAACTTTCGTCATAACAAGATAATTTACGAATAGTCAGGGAAAACAATTTATCATGCTTAAAAAGTGTTGCTATATGCTTTTGCTGCTTTGTAGTGTCAGCAGTTTTGCCAATACCAAAAAGCCAAGTAAAGAAAGTACGGTTTTTAATGAAACCTTTAGTTGGCAAGCGCAAATGGGCTTTTCACTGCACTATGGCGAACCTATGTTAAAAGGCGTCAAGCAAAGTGATTTGATGAATTATCTCAATATTTCGCTGCTGTTTGATTTTTATTACAAAGGTTTTTTTATTCAGTCTGATCATCGACGCGCTGATACTCAACGGTTGGGAGCTGAAGTTGGCTATCAGCTTGCTGTTGAAAATGATTGGGAATTTGACATTATCAGCAAAAGTTATATCAGTGGTTTTTATCCAGAAACCATCATGGATATTGCTGATAAAAACATACCTGAAATTGATGGCTTAAAATCACGACAAATTGGTACAGGGTTAGGCATTAGGTATTCTCGATACTACGACGATAATTATTTTTCCCTTGATGTTGCCAATTTAAGCCCGCTTAGTGATGCTCGAGGTTGGATCATCGACGCGTTTTACAGCAAATTGATCCTTTATCGAAATTGGGACATTTATGTTAATTCTGGGCTGACGTTATATTCGCCTAGTACGGTGGATTATTATTTTGGCGTTGATAACAACGAAATAAATGCCCACCGAGCCTATTATCAACCGGGTGCTGGTGCGAAGCTAAATTTTGAAATTTTTGCTCAACAACCGATTTCAGAATCATGGACATTTAATGCGGGTTTTAGCCAAAGTTTTTACACGGCTAATATTACCAATAGCCCAATAATTGATTCTCAAGGGGCCACCAGAATCATGTTGGGGGTACTTTATGTATTCTAAACTGGGCAAAGGATATGCGTGGTTACTCACTTTACTAGGTTGGATGTTATTTAGTTTTTCTACGTCAGCTCAGCAAACGCAACTGAATGAAAAAAAGCCATTGGTTGCAGAGGTAGATTTTTCAGCAAAACCTGCCAGTTGTGTCGCATTGCATCAAGGTCGAAAATGTTATGCCTTGGTGTCTTTAAATTGGCAAGTTCGTGAAATAGGCGATTTTTGTATTTACGAGAAAGCAACCAATAAAGTTTTACAGTGCTGGAAAAACAGCCAAGGCAATACGATGAAGGTAGAGTTTGAATCCAGTGGAAAAATTGAATACCAACTTGTAGCTATCGACTCAAATATCGTCATCGCTGAAACTGCCATAGATGTCAGTTGGGTACATAAAGCTTCACCACGAAAAAGACGCTGGCGTCTCTTTTAATTAAGCAGTGATAAACACTGCGCACGAGAATTATGATGAATGTACAACATAAAATTTTATTAGTAGAAGACGATCAAACGTTAGCTGATTGGGTAATAGAATATCTTCAAGAGCAAAATTTTCTTGTCGAGCATGTCGCTCGCGGTGATTTAGTTGAGCAAAAGTTTGCCGAATTTTCTCCTGAATTGGTATTGCTCGACGTGATGTTACCAGGGCTTAATGGCATCGAAGTGTGTCGGTTATTAAGACAAGTCTCGAATTTACCCATCATTATGCTAACAGCTCGTGCTGATGAATTTGATGAAGTTATTGGGCTTGAAGCTGGGGCAAATGACTATGTGATCAAACCTGTTCGCCCTAGAGCATTACTGGCGCGCATTAATAGTGCGTTGAAAAATCAAGGTGCAACAGAACAAAACGTCAAAGAAATAAAACTCGGGCAACTTGAGATCAATGGTGAAGCTAATCGCGTGACCTATCAAGGAAAAGAAATTGAGTTATCGACCAGTCTTTTTGCCTTTTTATGGTTTTTAGCCAGTCATGCTGGTGAAGTGGTTGACAGAGACACAGTATTTAAAGCGCTAAAAAGTCGAGAATACGATGGGCAAGACCGTCGTTTCGATGTCATGTTATCCACCTTACGTAAAATTTTTAATGATGATCCACAAAGCCCGAAAAAATTTAAAACGGTGTGGGGAAAAGGTTATTTATTTGTTGCTGATGCGTGGAATGATTAATCGTGACACGATTATTTGTCAGTATCATTATTGCCGTGATGGGCTCATTATTTTTTATTGGGTGGGGATTAGATAAATTAGTTGCCAACCAAATTGACGCTGAAGAAAACCTAGACATTGTGATTTACAAACAATTACTTGAAGGTTTTAGCAAGCAATTGAGTGTGGCTCAGCCAGCCGAGTTATTACAGACAATTGAGCAATTATCAGCTGATTTTCAAGTCACTTTGTCGGTAGACGATGTCAATAACATCGCCCTACCAGCCACTTTATCTTCCCAACTCACCGAGCCAGGTGGGCTGTTACTCGCCAGTGATCAGCAGGCTTATTTATTAAAAAAAATACCAAACCATCTTGAGCATCTTTTAAAACTACAATTACCGCCAGTGCCAGAAGAAAACAATCAGCATAATATCATCCTTACGGCTGTTCTTTACATTGGTGTTTGTGCCATTTTAATTTTGTGGTTACTGCCTTTAGCTAGACGACTGTATATGCTGACAAACTCAGCCGCAAAAATCGGTAAAGGTGAGTTAAATGTGCGAGTGTCTGAAAGTAAATTTTCTTACATTCAGCCGTTAGAGCAAAGCTTCAACCAAATGGCTGCGCAAATAGAAAAGCTGATGGCTGATAACAAATTACTTGCTCGAAGCTTATCTCATGATATTCGCACGCCCATGTCTTGTTTAAGATTTGGTATAGAAGCTGCACTTGATTGTCATGATCTTAAGAAGAAAAATGCCTATTTAACTCGCATAGAAAACGAATTAACCCGAATGGAAGATATGACCGCAGCGTTTTTATCTTACGCGGGCATGGAACGACAAGGCGTTAACTTGAAATTTGAGACAGTAGCAATCAATCAATTTATCGATGATTTTTGTCATGATTTTCAGTCTTTAGCACAGCAGAACAATATCACCCTACACTGTCAATTACTGCCTAGCTCCACGATGATAAATCTAGATTGCCACTGGTTCTATCGAGCGCTACAAAACCTAGTCAGTAACGCTGTGCAATATGCTAATCATCAAGTGAAAATCACCCTGCTTCACCAAGCAAATAAACTGCTTATTCGCGTAGAAGATGACGGTAAAGGGATAGATAAAGACAATCTTAGTGTTGTTTTCGACCCTTTTGTTAAACTTGATATCGACAGATCACGTGAGCAAGGCCACTTTGGATTAGGGCTGGCTATTTGCCAAAAAGTTATCGATTGGCACAAAGGCACAATCACCGCAGGAAACTCAGCACAATACTCAGGTGCTTGCTTTAGTATTACTTTACCGCTTTAACTGAATT
>DAINNQ010000109.1:3590-7990 GCA_036735825.1 Alteromonadaceae bacterium
GATGTTATTGCACTTGCAAAATATTTCTTTGGCAAGTAACGTGATAACTCATCATAAAGCTAACAACTATTAACCTAACAATAATAAACCTAACAACAAGAAACGTTAAAACTATTAACCTAACAATAATAAACCTAAGATAGTCATCATTATGAGCAAATTTGATCGCCGCAACTTCTTAAAATCTATCGCTGCTGTTTCAGCTACAGGCATGGCTGCAGGTGTGGCAAAAAGCCATGCAGATACATTTACCAATATTTCAAAAAACACGCCTTTTACAGAAAATAAAACCGTCATGGGGTTAATTTCACCAAAGCTTTCCACCGTTCGCATAGGTTTTATTGGTGTGGGTGAACGAGGCTCTGGCCATGTTAAGCATTGTTGTCATATTGAAGGGGTAGAAATCAAAGCCATTTGTGATATTCATCAAGACGTCATCAGTCAATCCAGTCAATATGTGGTTGAACAAGGCCGACCACAACCTGATGAATATACAGGTTCAGATCTGTCATATAAAGACATGCTTAGCCGACAAGATATTGATATTGTCATAATTTCTACGCCATGGCGTTGGCATACGCCCATGAGTGTAGACGCCATGAACAGTGGCAAACATGCTTTTGTTGAAGTGCCTGCAGCAACCACAGTCGAAGAATGCTGGCAATTAGTTGATACCGCCGAACGTACGCAAAAAAATTGCATGATGATGGAAAATGTTTGCTACGGCCGAGATGAACTCATGGTGCTAAACATGGTTCGTCAAGGTGTATTCGGTGAATTACTTCACGGTGAAGCCGCTTATATTCATGAACTTCGCTGGCAAATGAAAGAAGTGGACAGAAAAACTGGCTCATGGCGCACATACTGGCATACCAAAACGAATGGCAACTTATATCCAACCCATGGCTTAGGGCCTGTTTCACAATACATGAATATCAACCGAGGTGATCGTTTTGATTATTTAACCTCGACCAGCTCTCCTGCATTAGGCCGACAAGCGTATGCTAAAAAAGAGTTTCCTGCTGAACATGGGCGAAACCAGTTAAATTATATTGCTGGCGATATGAACACGACAGTGATTAAAACCGCTTTAGGCCGAAGTATTATGGTTCAACATGATACAACAACACCTCGCCCTTATTCTCGCCATAACTATATTCAAGGCACAAATGGCGCTTTTGCTGGATTTCCAAATCGCATAGCAGTTGAAAACCCACCACAACCTATTGCGATGCAATATCAAGCAGCTTACCAACAAGCTTTGGAGCAATGGCAAAAAAATGGTGAGCAAGGAGCTAAGCCACGCCAAACAAGTTTTCATCATTGGGATGAACAAATGGATAAATGGCAACAAGCTTTCGATCATCCTTTATGGGTGAAAATGGGCGGCATTGCTGAGCAAAATGGTGGTCACGGTGGTATGGACTTTTTAATGCTTTGGCGAATGATTTACTGCCTTCGCAATGGTGAAGCGCTAGATCAAGATGTTTATGATGCCGCAGCATGGTCAGTGATCACCCCGTTGAGTGCTGATTCTGTATCTGATAGAAGTAACAGTAAAAATATCCCTGACTTTACTCGCGGTGTTTGGCAAAAAGCTCAACCATTAGCGATTGTCAGCTAACTATAATGGCAGGTAAATTGATCAATACGTTAGTAATACTCGCCGCTGGCCGTGGTTCACGATTTGGCGGCGCTAAACAATTCGCCCTGTTTGGTGACTATCAGAAAACGCTGATGGAATATAATATCTGCCATGCTATCGACGCTGGTATTGACAATATTATTTTTATCACTCAACCTTGTCATGAACAACAATTGTTAGCACAAGTGATCTGTCATTTGCCAAGTAGCGTGACCGCTAAAATCGTTTTTCAAAATAATGACAACTTGCCAAGCGGTTGTGTGATTAACCCTCAGCGAACTAAACCATTAGGCACGGCTCATGCGCTATGGTGCGCGCGACACTTGCTCGATGAGTTTTTTATTGTGATTAATGCTGATGATTACTATGGGCAAGACGCATTTGCATTGATTCAACAACACCCTCTTCCTGATTTTGCCAATATGGTCGGCTATGTCATTGAAAAAACGTTATCTGAGCATGGCGGCGTCAATCGAGGGTTATGCCAATTATCTGAAACATATCATTTAATTTCTATTGAAGAGTTATCCAATATTCATCTTCAAAGTAACGGTCAACTCGTGGGTGAAAACAATGAGGGTTTAACAGAAAGTATTCCTGCTAATAGTTTGATCTCTATGAATTTCTGGTGCTTTAACCAACATATATTTACCAGTATCGAGGCATTACTTATATCAACGTTTAACGAAAACAATACCAATATCGTCGATGAACAAGAGTGCTATTTACCTGACGCAGCAATGAAAATGATCAATAAACACCAAGCAAAAATTAAGGTTTTAACTTCACTTAATCAGTGGTTTGGCGTAACATATGCCGCCGATTCTAGCTGGGTTGACACACAAATATCACATTTGATTGATAAAGATATATTTTCTTCGATTAAACCAAAAATAGAGAGTGTTGAGTAGCTCTAAAATTTTATTATGGAAAGCAGTAACTAATGAGCAAAATTGTTGATAAAAGCCAACTTAATCGTGTTTTATCCTTTTATGACTGTTCATTAACTAATAGCACAGTGGCACCTTTAGGTAATGGCCTTATTAACTCCACTTATTTAGTGCGTAACATTAATAAAAACTTTGTTTTACAGCGTATAAATCGTCATGTTTTCAAACAACCTGAGCAAGTGATTAATAATGCGGAGTTAATCAATCAACACCTTCAAACTAAAAAACAACAAGCACAATATTCCCTTGAACCTATGTGGCAAATTTCAGCTAAACATGATTCTCCTTTAGTGAATATTGATGATGATTATTGGCGCGCTATACAATATATTCCAAATTGTTACACGGTTGAGTCAGTTGAAAGCACTGAACAAGCTCATCAAGTAGCTTCCGCTTTTGGTGAATTTACCGCGGCATTAAGTGATTTCCCTGCAAATGACCTCGCAGAAATCATTCCTGATTTTCATCGTTTATCTTTTAGATTAAAGCAGCTAAAACAAGCCATTAACAGCGATCCTCAAGGACGACTATCAAACTGTCAGCCATTAGTTGACTTTTGTTTTAAGCAAATTGATTTTATTGAACAAGTTGCTGAACTAGAACAATCTTTACCTGTGCAGGTGACTCACAATGACACTAAAATCAATAACTTATTATTTAACAGCAAAACTGAAAAGCCTATTGCGGTTATCGATTTAGATACTTGTATGCCTGGGTTTATCATGCATGATTTTGGTGATATGGTGAGAACTTGCTGCTCAAATCTGCCTGAAGACGGTACAGATTTAGACAATATGATCATCAGTGTCGATATATTTGCCGCACTTGCTCATGCTTATATTGACAGCTTTAATGGCAAAATGTCTGAGCTAGAACAAGCAAGTCTTATTGTTGGTGCTCAGTTATTACCTTTTATGATCGGCGTTCGCTTTTTAACTGACTATATCGACGGTGATAATTATTTTCACGTAGAACATAAAAATCACAACCTAGATCGCGCTAAAAACCAGCTTAACCTTTTTCGTTTACTCAACGAGTCTAAAGATCAATTAGCTGAGATTATTTTAGCGAAGTAATTTTAGCTAAGTAATAGCTGCTAAGTTATGTTTTAGCATCATTTCAGCACCTTACCTCTTCAACATAACGTTTTATACGCTGACCTTAATTTACGGCATTTGTTGCAAATTTGTATTGCAGCTAAACATTGTTATATCCCTTTTATCAAAATCAATTATCATATTAATCAAAGAATTATTAGCATCAAAATTAATTACAATGCTAATCTAACTGGGTATCAAAATCCCAAGTTGTTAATTAAGCTGCTTTTGCCATAATTAATCAGGTACCGTTCAAGGATACGACTCTAAAACATAAGGTCATCGACATAAAGATTTTAAGAGGAAATAATATGAAATTAAGCTTTAAAGTAGGCGCCATGATCGCCCTCATTTTAGCCTCCTTCCTAATGTTAACCATAGTCGGATTAACCACACTTCGCATAGCAAGCAGTGATGACAACAAAGCCCGTGTTGAGCAACTTTTCAAATCAACTTATAGTATTATCAAACAAATAGAGTCATACGTTGCTGACGGCAAACTTGATGAAGCGCATGCAAAAGAGTTAGCTACCCATCTTCTTAGAGAAAATAAATATCACAAATCAGAATATGTTTACGTTGCCGACGAAAATTTAAATTTCATCGCTACACCGCTTGATCCTCAGCTTCATGGCACCAGTTTTCACGAATTTAAAGACGGAAACGGCCAAAGTGTTGGCAAGATTTTAGAAAGCGCGGTTCGTCGTT
>DAINNQ010000110.1:0-7974 GCA_036735825.1 Alteromonadaceae bacterium
AGATAATACCGCTAGAGAAATGCTATCACCTAAAATCTCCCGGGCGACATCTTGCAATAAACTCCCCGTATTCGGATCAAGACCTTTGGTTGCCCATGCTATTTTGGCATTGGCACGTAAATACGGTTTTATTTGTTTAAGCATGTCACCAAACGCGTGACTTGGCACAACAACTAAAATGACATCACTGGCTTGTACTGCTGCTTCAAGATTTTTTTCTAGTACTAACGAGGGTGGAAATTGACTTCCGGGTAGATATTTTTCATTGCTACCTGAGGCAGACATCTGCTCGACGTGTTCAGCGTCTCTTCCCCATAGCAATGTTTTATTGCCATTACGTGCAAAACAAATAGCAAGAGCGGTGCCGTATGACCCCGCTCCGATAACGCTTATATTTGCCAATGGCTGACTCATAAATTAGTGCGTTTCACTGCCAGCAGCTGCTTGTGCTTCTTGAGCCGCTTGAGCTTTTTGCTGAACGTAAGAGGCAAATAAAGCATCAAAGTTAACAGGCGCTAAATTAATTTGAGGGAATGAACCACGGTTAACTAAATTAGCTACAGATTCACGCGCATAAGGGAATAATGTATTCGGGCAGAATGCACCAATAGTATGTGCTAATTGTGCTTCTGGAATATTGCCGATAGTGAAAATACCTGCTTGTTGTACTTCCGCTAAAAATGCTGTTTGCCCTTCAACCGTTGCTGTAACGGTTAACGAAAGAACAACTTCATAAGTATCATCAGATAATTTTGCTGAGCGAGTATCAAGATCTAATTTTAATTCAGGCTTCCATTCTTTTTGAAAAATAGCCGGTGAATTAGGTGTTTCAAATGAAATATCTTTTGTATAAACACGTTGAATTGCAAATTGTGGTGCTGGTTGTTCTACATTACCTTCTGCGCTGTTTTGGTTTTCATCAGCCATGTTAATCTTCCTATTAATATTCGTTTCATGCTCGGCGCATGTTTAAAGTGTATATGCTAATCATTCAATAACATTGAATATGTAATATGTTGAGTATTACTTTATGTTTCGCTTAACAGCGCATCTAGGCGATTTTGACTATGCAAAGCATATAAATCATCACATCCACCTATATGTTGATCATTGATAAAAATTTGTGGAACGGTATACGCACCATGACTACGCTTGATCATTTCTTCTCTTAACGCATTGTCATTACTAATATCAACTTCATGAAAATCGACTTGTTTTTGCTTTAACAACATCTTAGCTCTCATGCAAAAACCACAAGTATACTTAGTGTAAATTTCTACCTTCATGTTCAACCTGCTACTGATAAATTTGGTTATTTCTTTACTACAGGTAACCCTGCGCCAGTCCAGGCATTCATGCCACCTTTTAACAGACTCGCTTGAGAAAATCCGGCTTTAAATAACTGGTCAGCAACTTTTGCTGCCGTTATACCCGCTGTACACACTACAATAATGGGTTTGTCTTTATATTTTTCAAGGGTGGCAAAGTCATTATTCTTGATTTTCTCTTGAGTGATATGTTTTGCATCAATAATATGACTGCTCTTAAATTCTTTCTCTGGGCGAATATCAAGAATGAGTCCGTCTTCACGATTAACAGCCAACGTTAATTCTTGTGGGCTTAATTGTTTTATCGGCGAGAGCTTTATTCTGATACTAATAACTATAATCGCAACAAAAATACCAACCCATGCAGCACTAAGCATTGGGTGATTGGCTAAAAACTCAGTAAATTGTTCCATAAAATAACCAATATCTATCTATAAAAATTTGCCGACAGTATACAGATAACCGCATTTTTTTACAGATAAAATACAACATTTATCGTGCGATAATGGATAAGTTTTGCAACTTGCTCTTGAATAGAACAATTTTGTCTAGTTGCTTAGGAGAAATTCACCGCGCGCATTGCTATACTAGCGCAAATTTTTTGCTTGTTATTTATCACCCTTATAGGAAGTAGTATGTCTAATAAAAAATCAACCGTTCTCATTATTTTGGATGGCTGGGGCTATCGAGAAGATGAGCAGTCAAATGCTATTTTTCATGCAAATACGCCAATATTGGATAACTTAAAAGCGAACTATCCTAATATGCTGATCAATACCTCAGGAATGGCGGTAGGTTTGCCAGACGGACAAATGGGCAACTCTGAAGTAGGCCATGTTAACTTAGGTGCAGGGCGTATTGTCTATCAAGATTTCACTCGCATCACTAAAGCCATTGAAGATAAAGAATTTTTTGATAATGCAGCACTTTGTCAAGCGGTTGATTTAGCGTTAGCGAATGATGGTGCGGTACATCTTTGTGGTCTTTTATCTCCAGGTGGTGTTCATAGTCACGAAGAGCATATTTTTGCGATGATTGATTTAGCCTATCAACGTGGGGCAAGAAAAATCTATTTACACGCCTTTTTAGATGGTCGAGACACACCACCAAGAAGTGCTGAATCTTCACTTGAAAAAGCACAAGCAAAATTTGCCAGCTTAGGATGCGGACAAATAGCCTCAATTGTTGGTCGCTATTATGCGATGGACAGAGATCAGCGTTGGGACAGAGTGCAAAGCGCCTATGACCTCATGACGCAAGGAAAAAGCACATTACAATTTAGCTCCGCTGTTGACGCGCTCAATGCGGCTTATCAACGTGATGAAAATGATGAGTTTGTGAAAGCAACCGCTATTACTGATGAAAAAGGTAACACTGTCAGTATTAATGATGGCGACAGCTTAGTTTTTATGAATTTCAGAGCTGACCGAGCACGCCAATTTACTCGTTGTTTTGTTGATGCTGACTTTGATGGTTTCACTCGTGAAAAAACACCTGCCTTAGCTGAATTTGTTATGTTAACTCAATATGCCGCAGATATTCATGCAACTAGTGCGTTTCCTCCTGCGCCACTTAATAATGTGTTAGGTGAGTGGTTAGAAAAGCATAATAAAACTCAATTGCGAATTTCTGAAACAGAGAAATATGCACATGTCACTTTCTTCTTCAGTGGCGGTAAAGAAGATACTTTTACAGGCGAGCAACGCATTTTAGTGCCTTCACCACAAGTGGCAACCTATGATTTGCAGCCTGAAATGAACTCCACCTTACTGACCGACAAATTAGTCGCGGCCATTGAAAGTGGTGAGCATGATTTTATCGTGTGTAATTACCCGAATGGCGATATGGTTGGCCACACAGGTAAATTTGATGCTGCAGTTAAAGCTTGTGAAGCGGTAGATCATTGTATTGGCCGAGTGATCAAAGCATTGGATAAAACTGGTGGCGAATGTCTGATCACTGCCGATCATGGTAATGCTGAACAAATGGTGGATAATCATTCAGGTCAAGCACACACGGCTCATACTTGTGAACCCGTGCCATTAATTTATTTTGGCCGAAATGCACAACCTGCTACATCTGGAGCCTTAAGTGATATTGCGCCCACTATTTTAAATTTAATGGCAATGGAGCAACCTGCAGAAATGACTGGAAAAAATTTAATGGAGCTCAAGCAATAACCCTGTATAGTAATACCGTGTTTCGCCAACAAATATACTCATGTTATCCGTAATAATACGCAATCAAAATCAGAGAGATAATGCTTTTTATCTCTCCTTTTTACTGGGATTGTTATTGTTTATTTCGTTGGAAAGTTTTGCCCAATCACCTCAAGAGCAAACACAAACTGATCAACAACTTTCCACAGTGAAAGATGCCATCAATCAAGAAAAGTCGGCCATTAAGTTAGTTGATAGCAAAAGAAAAAAACTCTTAGAACAATTAAAAATTGATGAGCTAGCCATCGCTAAAGCGATTAAAGAGTTAAAAGCAATAAGTCAGAATTTATCACAGACAAAAGCACGATTAGTCGAACTCAAAACAGAAAAATCACAACTTGAGAAAGAAAAAAGCAACCAAGAAAACATACTGGCAAAACAGTTAAGAGCAGCCTATTCAACGGGGCATCATGATTATCTTAAATTAATTTTAAACCAAGAAAATTCCGCCAGCGTTCAGCGTACTTTAACGTATTATCAATACCTTAACAGCGCAAGAATGAAAGAAATAGAGCAATATCAAAGCACCATCAATCAATTAACCCAAGTGGTTTTTGAACAACAAGAACAAGCTAAAAAACTGACACTATTAGAGCAACAACAAATAGCCCAGAAAGCGTCATTAGACAACAACATGTCGAAACGTCTAAGTACCGTCAGTCAATTAAATCAGCAACTGCAAAACTCGCAACAAAAACTCGACAAACTTATCGCCGAAGAAGCTGAGCTAGTCGCCGCATTAGCAAGAATTGCCAAATTAAGTAAACAAGAAGTGGAATTAAACGGTTTAAGCCAATTAAAGAGGCAACTCGCTTGGCCTGTCAATGGAAAAATAAACCACAGTTTTGGTTCAAGAAAACAAGATTATTTAAAATGGAAAGGCGTGCTCATGGCTGCCCCGCTTGGGCGAGAAGTGAAAACAATCCACAACGGCACCGTATTATTTTCTGATTGGTTAAAAGGCTACGGCTTAGTCACCGTTATTGATCATGGTGAAGGCTACATGAGTTTATATGGTCATAACCAAGCGTTATTAAAATCTGTAGGTGAGCGTGTTGAAACTGGCGAGCCAATCGCCCTAGTTGGGCAAAGTGGCGGGCAATCGCAACCCGCGCTTTATTTTGAGATACGTCATAATGGGCAAGCCGTGAACCCAAAACTATGGTGCAAATAGCACTAATAATAAAAACACCACACTAAATTTATGAATGATTTTTACCTAGCAATTTTTCCTTGAGTGGCAAACTATCACTCGATTTAAAAAAACTAACCTGTTACTCTCTTTTTATTTTTCATACTAAGTTAACTTTTGCGTGCGTAATTCATTCATCGCTTTACTCATATTATTGCCTTGCTTTAGTGTATTTGCACAGCAAGCAAAAGTAGCCATTATTATTGATGATATTGGTTACCGAAAAAGTGATCGTGCTGTTTTAACATTACCGGGTGAACTGACTTTTGCAATATTACCACACACCCCATTTGGTAAAATGTTAGCAGAACAAGCCAACGCTTTGCACCACGATGTTATTTTGCATATTCCAATGGAAGCCGAAAATGGCAAAGCGTTAGGCCCTGGCGCACTGACTGCAGATATGGATGAATACTCTATCAGAGCTAGCTTAGCTGAATCGTTTGATGAAATACCTTTCGCCATCGGCATGAATAATCACATGGGCAGCAAGTTAACCAAGTTATATTCACCCATGACTTGGACCATGCGCTATTTAAAAGAAAATAATTTAATTTTCATCGACAGCGTTACCACTGAAAATAGTAAAGCTCGTAAATTGGCACGACATTTTGGCGTACCAAACTTAAGTCGACATTTATTCTTAGATAATGAATTAACAGAAAAATACATCAGCGGACAATTTGCTCAATTAATCAAACAGGCGAAAAAATATAAACGCGTTGTCGCTATTGCTCATCCTCATCCAGAAACAGTAGCAGCCCTAAATTACCTCATCCCGCAATTAGCATCTCATGACATAGAATTAGTCGGCATATCAAAACTTTTACCTAAAACAAATATGGATAGCCAAGCATTAACCTCAGAGTAAACGAGCGTCAATGCAGATCAATTAGATATAATTTTTAGCGAAGATTAAACACGCATTGTTATTGAAGCAAAACGCAAATAAAACTAACATAGCAACAATGTAAAAAAAATTAGGGATATTATGAAAGTTACCGTATTCGGCATAGGCTATGTAGGCCTTGTACAAGCAGCTATTTTAGCTTCAGTTGGGCACGATGTTATGTGTGTTGACATTGATGAAAATAAAATCGAGAACTTAAAAAAAGGACTGATCCCAATCTATGAACCTGGTTTAACTCCGCTTGTTGAAGAAACTTATCAAAACGGTTTGCTTAATTTTACAACCGATGCAAAAAAAGGGGTTGAACACGGTAAAATTCAATTTATCGCAGTTGGCACTCCTCCTGATGAAGACGGCTCAGCTGATTTAAAATATGTTTTAGCAGTAGCTGAAACTATTGCCACATACATGAACGATGAAAAAATCATCATTGATAAATCTACTGTTCCTGTAGGAACAGCCGATAAAGTTTCAGCGAAAATTGCTGATGTACTGAATAATCGCAATGTTAACATCGCTTATGATGTTGTCTCCAACCCTGAGTTTTTAAAAGAAGGGGCTGCAGTTAGCGACTGCATGAAGCCTGATCGTATTGTTGTTGGTACAGAAAACGAAAAGTCACGTATTGCCATGCGTGAATTATATGCGCCATTTAACCGTAATCATGATCGTATGATATTTATGGATGTTCGTTCAGCTGAATTAACAAAATATGCCGCTAATTGCATGTTAGCTACTAAAATTTCATTTATGAATGAAATGTCAAACTTAGCTGAGTTATTAGGTGCTGACATTGAAGCCGTTCGTCACGGCATTGGCTCAGATTCTCGTATTGGTTATCAATTTATTTATCCTGGCTGTGGTTATGGCGGTTCTTGTTTTCCAAAAGATGTGCAAGCGTTGATTCGTACGGCTAATGGCATTGATTACAAGCCAGCTCTTTTAGAAGCAGTTGAAACTGTAAACTATGCACAAAAGCAGAAACTTTTTACTAATCTAAATCATCATTTTAACGGCGAGCTGGCTGGCAAAACTATCGCTATTTGGGGCTTATCATTTAAACCACAAACTGATGATATGCGTGAAGCATCTTCAATCGTACTCATGAAAGCATTATGGGAAGCAGGAGCTAATGTACAGGCCTATGATCCAGAAGCGATGGAAGAATGCCAACGAATGTTTGGTGACAATGATAAATTAGCACTAGTTGGTACAAAAGAATCAGCCTTAAAAGGTGCAGACGCTTTAGTTGTGTGTACGGAATGGAGTCAATTTAGAGCGCCTGATTTCGATCTTATTGCTAGCTCACTTAGCAGTAAAGTTATTATCGATGGCCGTAACCTTTATGATCCACAATTGTTAAATGAACGTGGCTTTGCTTATTACGCCATCGGTCGTGGCGATAGTGTTAAAAAGGTCAGCTAAACGATGAAATTTTTAGTGACAGGTGCGGCGGGATTTATCGGTTTTTATGTCGCCCAAAAATTATGTGAGCAAGGACATCAAGTTGTCGGCATTGATAATTTAAATGACTATTATGATGTAAACCTTAAGCTTGCTCGCTTGGCTGAATTAGCGCCATTAAAAGGGTTTTCTTTTGTCAAATTAGATTTAGCTGACCGTGAGGGTATTGCGCAACTATTTGCTCAAGAAAAATTTAATCGTGTCATTCATTTAGCGGCTCAAGCTGGAGTACGTTATTCCATAGATAACCCTATGGCATATGCTGACGCTAACTTAATTGGTCATTTAACGATATTAGAAGGATGTCGACATAACAATGTCGAGCACCTCGTTTATGCTTCTTCTAGTTCTGTGTACGGGTTAAATAACAAAACACCTTTTTCAACATCTGATAGTGTTGACCATCCTATTTCTCTCTATGCTGCCACTAAAAAATCAAATGAGCTAATGTCACATACTTATTCTCATTTATATGGTATTCCGACGACAGGTTTACGGTTTTTCACGGTTTACGGACCGTGGGGAAGGCCTGATATGGCACTGTTTAAATTCACCAAATCGATAATCGAAGGCAAAGCCATTGACGTATACAATCAAGGTGATATGCGTCGTGACTTTACTTATATTGACGATATTGTTGAAGGCATTTTGAGAATTCAAAATATCATCCCTTCACGGAATGAAAACTGGCAAGTAGAGTCTGGCTCTTCATCAGAAAGCTCTGCTCCATACAAAATTTTTAATATCGGTAATGGTAACCCAGTAAAATTATTAGACTTTATCGAATCATTAGAGAGCTCTTTAAACATTGAAGCACAAAAAAATTTAATGCCAATGCAACCGGGTGATGTGTATCAAACC
>DAINNQ010000111.1:0-7929 GCA_036735825.1 Alteromonadaceae bacterium
TTGCTGAAAATATTTTAGTGATTAACAATAACCAAAACGTTGGCTCTTTAAATCAATATTTTGAAATTTATGAAGATAAAAACGCTCAATTAGACATTCAACAAATAGCGCAGCTCCCGTTTATGAAGCTTGAAAAGCAAGTGACCAATTTAGGCTTTTCTACTTCAACATTTTGGTTAAAATTTACCGTAAAAAATACAACAAATTCAATCGACTGGTTTTTAAAGAATAATTTTAACTCTTTAAATTACCTAGATATTTACGCGTTGAATGGCACCAATCAACTATCCACAATGAGTGGTGGTTATTTAAAACCAATTTCACAGCGCGCTTATAAAAGCCACCGTATGATATTCCCGTTATCTTTTCCAAAAGATCAACTCCAAACATTCTATATAAGAATTAACAGTAGCTCTCCAATTGTGATGAGTTTTGATTTGAAAAATGCACAAGGCATAGTGCAAGCAGAGTCTGCTCACAATATTATTACTGGTATTTTCTTCGGTATGATGGCCATTCTTTTGTTGGTTAATTTTATGTTTTATTTCGTTTTAAGACATAAAGGGCTGTTATATTTATCGGCTTATGCTTTAGGGATACTGATCACTTATGGTTTATATGATGGTATTTTATTAGCATTAATTCCAAATCAATTCGCACCATTTTCGTCAAACTTTCTAATACTCAGCGGGTCAGTTGCAATATTTTCGCTTTATTTATATTACGAACATATTCTTCTTTCGGATAAAAGCGCTGTTATTCGCAATTGTATGCGTTATAGCCTTATTGCTTATTGGCTTATCGTTAATATTTTAGCTGTTACCTCTGATGGTATTTTACCTAACAAGATGTATATTTTCGGACTGTTATTCATTCCCTTCGTCGGTACTATTCACAGTGGCTTTGCATGGTTTAATCATCAATATCACGCCCGATTTATTTTCATTGGCTTAGCCTGTTTATCTTTGAGTTATTTATTACAAATTAGCCACTTACTTGGCATGACAGAAAATGAAAGTGTTCTGACAAAAGAAGCGGGTCGATTTGGCATAGTCATTCTTGTCACTTTATTAAGTATTGCCCTAGTTGATTATGTTAGGAAACTTGAACAAGTTCACAAAGAAACACAACGTAAAATCAAAAAAGCTGAAGACAAATTTAAGCTGATTTTCGAACAAGCCCATCAAATGTTATTCATGTTATCTTCCACGGGCATGGTGTTATCGGTTAATAACGAAGTTCATAAATTTCTTGAGAAAGATAAATCAGCGTTGATTAATAAACGATTTACGCAAATTTTTTCTAGTCTTCGGGGAGTATTTGATCAAGATATTATTAATAGAAATATTCAACAAGCACTAAAGGGCCATTTAGTTCAACAAGTCATTGTCGCTTATGCAAATGATGGAACATTGAAAGATCTCGAAATTTCTTTTAAACCTTTTATTGTTGAAAATTCCAGTATTAACAGTGTCATAGTTCAAGTAAGAGATGTCACTAAACAAAATCATGCCATAAAAACGATTCAAGACATGGTCATTGGGGTTGCTGGTTTATCAACAGAAAACTTCTTTAAAAACTTTCTTGTAGAAATATCAAGAATATATAACGCAAAATATGTTTTGCTGAGCGAGCTCAATGATACGACGCCATTAACCGCTAGCAGCATTGCCATCATTAAAGACAAAAAAGTTATTCCAAATTTTACCTATGCGATTAAAAACTCACCGAGTGAATTGTTACTTGAAAAACATCTATGCAATTACCCTAAAAACGTACGTCAGCAATTTAGTAAAGATGAGTGGTTGGTTGAATATCAAATAGAATCTTATTTAGGAGTAAATATCAAAGATGCTGATAATAATATCATTGGTTTTTTGTCAGTCATGGATGACAAACCCATGCATGAAGATAATTATTTTATTGAGGTGTTGGATGTTTTTGCTGCCCGTATTGCGAACGAATTACAACAACAAGAATCTCAAAGTGCATTAAAACAAGCCCTGCAAAAACTTGATTTTCATATTTCAAATACACCGCTTGGCGTTATTGAATGGGATGCACAGTTTAATATCACCAAATGGAATAAATCAGCAGAAAGAATTTTTGGCTTTAAATTAGAGTATTTTGAAAATAAAAATCCACTCGAAGTATTAGCACCGCGTGAAATCATAAAAGAACTCCAACAATTAAGTGATGAATTACTTCAAAATAAAGGCGGAAGATACAGCTTAAACAAGAACTTAACACTTGATGGGCGGGTGATTTTATGTGAATGGTACAACACGCCTTTATTAGACAGTGACGGCAATGTTATTGGTGTGGCTTCATTAGTTAACGATGTAACAGCCGAGCATGAAGCGCTTAACGCCTTATATATTAAAGAAAGCGAACAACGAGAGATATTTAATTCGTTACTTGATGCGGTATTTATCACTGATCATAACAATATCATCATCACAGTAAACAACGCCGCTACCACCCTCTTTGGTTTTACTCATGACGAACTCATTGGCACTGACGTATCTTTATTGATGTCAGAACCCGATGCACAAGATCATAAAAATGATTTAGAACTCTACAAAGAAACAGGGGAATCTCACATGCTCGGCTTAGGAAGAGATCTCGATGGTAGAAAGAAAAATGGAGAATTTTTTCCTGTGCATCTTTCAATTGCTACGCTGCCAACAGATGTCAACGGTCAATTGCGAATCTTAGCAACCTTTCATGATCTCACCGAGTTTAAACAGCAACAAGAAACGCTTCGACAATCGCAAAAAATGGATGCTTTAGGCAATTTAACTGGTGGTATAGCGCATGACTTTAATAACTTACTTGGCATCATAAACGGCTATTCTGAATTACTGAGCGCAAATATAGCCGCAAACAGTCAACTTGCTAAATATGCTAATCATATACAAAAAGCTGCAACTAGGGGCGCAAAGCTCACGAAAAAGCTGCTCTCATTTGCCAGTAAAAATAGTAGCGAAACTGAATACATCAATATTAATGACATGCTGCTTGATGAGTTTGAAATGCTGCAAAAAACTATCACACCACGGATAAATTTAACCTTTTCACTTTATGACGATTTACCACTAACAAGTATTCATAAAGCAGAGCTAGAAGATTGTTTATTAAATTTATCGATAAATGCAATGCACGCTATTCCAAAACACGGTGAAATTATCATTTCGACATCTGTTGTCAGCGTAAATAAGCACCAAGCAAGTCGCCAGCAAATATCACCAGGAACCTACATTTGTTTAACCGTTCAAGATGATGGTGTTGGAATGGATGAACAAACACAGCAAAAAGCCTTAGAGCCTTTTTTTACAACGAAAGGCAAAACAGGCACAGGACTAGGTTTAAGCCAAGTATATGGTTTTGCAGAACGTTCAAATGGCTTTATTCAAATTAACTCTGCCCTTGGTGAAGGAACAAAAGTCAGTTTATACCTGCCAGTGATCAGCTTACCGATACAAAAAACCAGTAAACCATCATTTATTAAAACATTAGAACAGCTCACTGCAACCATATTAGTGGTTGATGATGAACCTTCTTTAGTGGATTTATCAAGTACAATTTTAACGAATGCTGGTTATACCGTTATTCAAGCCAGAAATGCGAATGAAGCCTTGTATCAACTTAAATCGACGCCAGTAGATTTACTCTTATGCGATGTGATCATGCCTAATATGGACGGTATTGAATTATCAAAAATAGTGCAAGACAAATACCCTCAAATTGCCATTTTACTGGTGAGTGGCTATCACGAAAAAACCGATGAAAATGCCGATAACATCCTTATAAAAAACGTTTTAGAAAAACCCTATAAAAGTGATGAACTGCTTCAACGAATCGCTTACTTATTGGAAGGTAAAAAGTTGAAAGTTAAAGGGGTTGAATAAAGGGGGAAGGGTAAAGGGTTTGAATTAAGAGTTGGGCTAAACCGCAATTGTGCAAAAATAATAAAACTCAGCTTACTTGATAGCGCAATCAAATAAACTCTGCTATTACTTAAGTCATACCATCTTCACGCAAACAGGTATAAAAGCGATATACGACCTAGATCAAAACAGCAATGCTAAAAAATATTGATAATTGTTACACCTTGCAGCTTAGAGCCAAAAATAGCTTTTTATAGCCAAAGCAGAACATTATCTTGAACATTGCTTTTTCGGCATCATTTATCTACTCCCGTAGGTATTTGGTGCCTTTTTATTTAACCGCCACTTCAACAATCAATATTTCATCTATCACCATTTAATCTATCACCATTTAATCTATCACCATTTAATTAATGGATGATAAATTTATGCAGGGAGTTATGTTTGATTCACACCATAAAGTTTTCGTTTAAATTGCTTTTTGTCTTGATGTTCATGAGCCCATTCTAAACCTTTATTTAGCATAGCTCTGGCTTGACTCCATTGCTTAGTTTGAGAATAGACCTGATACAAACCAATATACGCTTGATGAACATAAGGCGACATGTTGATCACTTTCAAAAAGTATTTTTCTGCTGTTTTCATTTTATTTTGCTGTTGAGCAATATATGCCTGCTCTAACCAAGAATAAGGATTCGGATCATCTAAAAAATCAATTTGCTCATTAATCTGTTCGAGTTCACCCTCACGTTTTTGATGGCGAAGTAACACCGCATAATTGGATAACAGAGCTAAATTACTTTGATTTTGAGCTAAGGCAAATTGATAAAACTTTTCAGCCGCTAATTCATCACCCGCACGTCGATGTAATACAGCCAGAAGATTGTTTACTTGAGCAGAAGATTGATCATATTTTGCAGCCCTTAATGCACTAACAAAGGCTTTGTTTAAGTTATTATCAATAATTGCCTTTGAAGCGATGTTGATATAATACTTAGCAACTAACGAGTCTTTAATTATTTTTGAGCTCACTCTATTTTGCTTATTTGGAAAATAATCAATGACTACGCCAGGTTTGCTAATGTAGAGAAAATTTTCTTGTTCAACAAAGTCAGGATCATAAACAACCGATTGAACGTGAGAGGACGATAAAATAACATCCTTGTGTTTTTCAAAAACAGGTAAAGTGTTTACCTCTCGATAATCTATCTCTAAGTTGACAACTTGCCCTAAGGCCGTGGTTAAAATAGCCAAACTCATGCAATTGCCTTTGTTAAGGCGCATGGCTTTTTCAGCCGTATAGGTTTCACCGTAATAGGTAAAATTACTTAAACGGTTTTCTAAATAATTAGCTAATGCTTGGTGAGCTTTAACGCCTTGTTCTAGCTCTTGTTGATAAAAATGAAGAAAGGTAGATTTTTGCTCGGCAGATAAGAAGAAAATTTCATCTTAGCTAATGATATCAATATCATTTCTGTCAAATAATTGTTGATTAATTGCAGGAGGCTTTATTTGCGTAGCTTTAGATGTTGCAGCAAGTTTGTGGTTATTACTCGAGCAGCCTAGATTTACCATCATTAATAAGCCCAACTGAAGTACAATGAATACCGCTTTCATATAACAATCCTTAATAATTAAAATGAGCTAACACTACTTTCCTTCATTATTGACGACAAACTCTACACGCTAAAATCTCAAGTTAAGCATGCAATAACCCCTTTAAACAAACTAACAAATAGAATCCGCTAACAAATTGAACAGGCTAAGATACTTTAATTGTTTTAGTAGCTTTAGTAACTTAGATAACTACCTCGTATACGAAAAGTTCCGTAGATGATATAAACTAAATAAATATTTTTGAAAAAGCAACTTGCAAAAAAGTCACTTAAAAAAAATTACGCCTAATAAAAAAAGGCATTCGTGCTAAACACGAATGCCTTTAAAATAAAACTTGTTAAAGCTTAATAAAATCAGAAAAAACCTAGCTAAAATCAGTTAAATTAGTTGTTTTCTAAATATGCAAATACGGTTTCAAAAGCTGTTTCTTGTAACTTTTTCAACCCTGTGTCTCTAAAATCAATTTTCACTTGGCTTTTTGCTAATGCACTTTTTATGTAACTTGACGATAAAATATTAACATCAACATTGGTGATTAACTGGATTGCCGCTTCAAGTTTAAAACCGACGGGCCCACCAGCAAACTTTCCTTTTAACGCACGACCTTTGATCACTACACGGTCGATTTTGTAATCTTCAATTAATTTTGCAAAGGCAAATTGAAAATCTCTGACATGCTGAGCATCACCTGCATCGTTAATACTAATTTTTGGCACACGAACATGCGGTAAATCATATAAACCATTTGCCTTAGACATGACACAAATAATCGCCTCATTGCCTTTTAATTCTACACCACAAACTTTCATAATAATCCTCACTTACAATTGCCAGATATTATAAGGGAGAAAAACTCAATTTGCTGCGATTAATTTATTAAATAACGGGCAAGCTGTTATTTTTCTTTCTTTAATTTAATAATTAAGTCTATATGCGGGATTAATTCTTCTATTTCACGAATATGATCCCGTAACAACATCCATTGCTCGAGCTCTAATTTACCTGAATCTAAAATAGCTCTTTTAAGCTCACTTACTAATGAGTTTTCATCTTGCTGTTCAATAAATTCATTAATGCGTAATAAATTATCAAGATCTTTTTGGGAAAGAATACCGATTTCATTTTTCGCTGCCATACTACACCTTTACCTACATCATTTGCTGTAAAGTATAACCTAATATTTTAAAATCACCTGTGATCACTCGGATAAATGATCCCTTGTTGCAAACGACATTGCTCAATTACCGATAAAACATTTTTTGAGAGTTGCCAGGTATTTAGCGAAGATTGTTGTTGTCCGCTTTCAATCAAATCAATAAAATGATTCACTTCGTAAACCATGCGATTATCCACTTGCGCAACACTTAAATCTTCTCTATCACCATTGTTAAATATCAACTCAGCCGTATTAAAAACCGATGAATGATGCCAAGTAATACGCGCTAATTCCCCTTGAATTTCGCCGATATTATCCCCGTTTGATATTTTAGAGTAACTGATGCTTGCTTGTATTTGATGAACTCCTTGACGATCTCCTTGATAGTCAAGCAGCAACTCACCACAGCCATCAACGCCTGATGATAATTTAGTGCCTGCACTTAACATGTTATCAGGCATCCCAAACAGTGAAATTGCGGCATATAACGGATAAATACCAATATCCATCAATGCACCATTGGCAAAATTCGCATCAAAAGTATTCGTTGCTTCACCAGCTAAAAATCTCGGATATCTTGAAGATAATTGACAAAAGCTTGCTTGCATTTTTCTGATAGCACCTATTCGGGGCAAAGCTTTTTTTATTTGCAAAAAATTGGGAACAAACGAGCTTAGCATTGCTTCCATAAAACAAACATTATGCTGTTTTGCGCTCGATATCATTTGCTCAAGCTCATTCACATTCGCAGCAACTGGCTTTTCACATAACACATGCTTACCCATGCGCATCATTTGCATTGACTGCTGTGCATGTAAACTGTTCGGTGAAGCTATATAAACAGCATCAACTTGCTCACATGTCGCCAAAAGCTCTAAATCATCAAATACCAAGTTCGCGTGATATTGCTGAGCTAATTGTTTCGCTGTGGTTAAATTGCGAGAATAAACCGCTTGTAAAACAAAACGTGAGTCTTGCTGTGCGGCATCTAAAAACGAATGAGTAATATTGCCTGAACCGATCACAGCAAAGCGAATTGCCATATAAATTCCTTAATAATTTGAGTCGGCGTTTTTGAAGACGTTAGTACTTGCCAACGAGAATTGAATTCAGATTAGTCTTCCTAGCACTACTTTAAAAACTTTCCATAAATATGCAATGCTCAGATTCGATAAGATATGTTGCAACGTTTAGTTGTATTTTATTAGATACGGCGTTTTTCAAGGCAGTTGTCGCCTAAATTGTTAAGCAGCTTCTTTGTGTTGC
>DAINNQ010000112.1:0-7797 GCA_036735825.1 Alteromonadaceae bacterium
CTAACGTTTGAGATAACGTAAAATTATCATTCATATTGGTATTAATTTTCATACTGATCATCCGAGATAAATAAATTTAATGAGAAACAATATCGCTAACACCACCACACTTATGTTCAGTTTTCGAAAATGTCCACTAAATATTCGTACACCGACATAACTGATAAAACCAAACGCTATGCCATGTGCAATAGAAAAAGTCAGCGGCATGGTAATACAAATAATCGCTACGGGAACGGCATCAGATAAATCGTCCCAATTAACATGTATTAATGACGCTAGCATTAACACGGCGACATAAAATAAAGGAGCAGAAGTCGCATAGGCGGGGATCATACTCGCGAGGGGAGAAATAAATAAAGCGAGTAAAAATAAACAGCCAACGATAACGGCAGTTAAGCCAGTTCTGCCACCCGCTGCAACCCCAGCACTACTCTCGATATAACTTGTTGTCGTTGATGTGCCTAACATACTGCCTGCGACTGTCGCGCTTGAGTCTGCTAATAATGCTTTACCTAAACGAGGAAAGTGACCTTTATCATCGAGCAAATTTCCTCGTTGAGCAACAGCAATTAATGTCCCTGATGTGTCAAATAAATCGACAAATAGAAAGGCAAATATCACACTTAACATACCAACATTAAGTGCTCCAGCGAGATCTAACTGTAATAAAGTCGGAGTAATATCGGGTGGTAATGAAACAATGCCTGCGTACTGCACATCATTAAATAAAAAAGCGAGAAACGTAATGATTAATATGGAGATCATCACAGCGCCCGTTACATGTCGATTAACTAAGCCTACGATAATAAACAATCCCAGTGCAGACATCAGAGCAGGGAAGCTGGTAATGTCACCAAGTGTCAGTAATGTGGCTGGGCTATCAACAACAATGCCTGCATTTTTAAGCGCAATAAAAGCTAAAAATAACCCAATTCCTGCTGCAATTCCGTATCTAAGAGCATGAGGAATTGAATTAATTATCCATTCACGCAGTTTAAATAAACTAAGAACAAGGAATAAACAACCAGAGAAAAAAACGCCACCCAAAGCGACTTGCCAACTATAGCCCATTTCAAGAACGACGGTATAAGTAAAAAATGCATTTAGCCCCATACCTGGTGCTAAAGCTATGGGGTAATTGGCGATAAAGCCCATAATAAAACAACCAAGGGCTGCAGCTAAACAGGTAGCTACAAAAACTGCACCATGATCCATACCACTCTCGGCTAGCATTGCAGGGTTTACAAAGATGATATAAGCCATAGTTAGAAAAGTTGTAATTCCAGCAATAGCTTCTTTTTTAAAAGTGGTATTGTGAGCGTTTAATTGAAATAGCTTTTCAAACATTAAATAACCAATTCCCTAGGTTTAAATGAATAAAGATTAGATTATTTTATTTCTTTAATATCCAACTTATTATCTGTTAACTGTAGATGCTTTACCAAGTTGTTGCCAGAAAACTCTATTTCTTGATCTATTGCTGTGTCACCACCATTAATTACACCTGAATCAACCGATATCGAAGAGAAATCGAATAAATCGTTATCACATAGATGAGATGGCACAACATTTTGCATTGCGGTAAACATTGATTCGATACGACCTGGGAACTGTTTTTGCCAATCATTAAGCATTTGTTTGATATTTTGTCTTTGTAAATTGGGTTGTGAACCACATAAATTACACGGAATAATAGGAAATTGTTTTAAATTTCCATATTGGATCAATTCTGACTCTTTGCAAAATGCTAAAGGTCTGATAACAACATGCTCACGATTATCAGACACTAGTTTTGCTGGCATGGCTTTTAATTTGCCACCGTAAAACATATTCAACATCATAGTTTCTATCATGTCATCTCTGTGATGTCCTAGAGCAATTTTTGTTGCTCCTAATTCTTTGGCTGCTTTATACAAAATAGCGCGACGTAATCTAGAGCAGAGACTACAGGTTGTTTTCCCTTCTGGGATTTTTTCTTTGACGATCGCATAGGTGTCTTCTTCAACTATTTTGTATTCAATACCAAGCGAGGTTAAGTAATTAGGTAAAATTTCTTCAGGAAATCCCGGTTGTTTTTGATCTAGGTTTACTGCGATGACATCAAAGTTAATCGGAGCAGATTCCTTTAAAATCATTAAGATAGAGAGTAACGCGTAACTGTCTTTGCCACCAGAAAGGCACACCATCACCCGATCACCATCTTCAATCATGTTATATTTTGCAATGGCTTGTCCTACATGTCGGCGTAAACGTTTTTCTAATTTACTTAATTGCACATGTTGTTGTGGGGTTAAACTCGATGAAGAAGCGGGATTATTTAATGTTAATACGTCAGACATGACAAAGCTCAAATAAGATTAAAATAAATTTTCGGCGCGTATTATAAACAAAGTGCGAGTTAAGTTATATCTTATCTCGCACTTTGTTTCGTGGTCATTGCTCAAATTGTTATAGTTGAACGAGGTGAATACAGAGTAATTTCTACTCGAGTGGAGAAACATATCCATCAGGTTTTAGTGCTAATACATCGCAGTTGAGTCGATCAATAACATGCTCAGCGGTATTTCCAATTAAAGCAGCAGACAAACCTGTTCTACCTATGGTGCCTAAAATAACAAGCTCGGCATCGAGCTCTTCAGAGATTTTTTCAATCACATCTTCAGGTAAACCTTCTTCAACATGAGTATGGTTTATATCAATCGAAAATTGTTTTGCATGTTCTTCCATCGCTTTTTTATGATGTCTGAGCATAGAGTCATTGTATTCACTAGCATTAAATTCAGGTATTTCAATGGCGATGTTTACGGGAGTACCAGGGAAGGAATTTACCAAGTGGATATTGGCTAAAATAAGCTTGGAAAGATTTACCGCTTCTTCAGTTATTTTTCTATTTAGGGATTGATGTTCTTCTTCATCACTACCAACATTTACCGAAGCCACTATGTTGCCGTTTATTGGCCAAGAATGCTCTTTAACTAGTAAAACAGGGCAAGGGCATTTTCGTAGAATATGCCAGTCAGTGGGGGTGAAAATCACTGATTTTAATTTGTCATGCTGGTGCGTGCCTTTGATAACAATATCATAACCATTGATCAGCACTTGTTCGATGATGGGTTCAAAAGGACGATTATGCCAAATAACGTTAGAGTCAATCGTTAAACCTTCAGTCGCTAATCCTTGGATAATTTCTTTTAACCATTGAGCGCGATCATTGATCAGTGTTGCCCGCATAGCTTCTCTTTCATCACTAGAAAGCATGGTGGTCATTTCATAGGAGAAATCATAAATAGAAAGAAAAGCTGTAATAGTCGCATTGGTTTTAGAGGCGAGTTCTATCGCTCTTTTCAGTGCTTTTTGATCTTCAGTAGTCGGATCAATTACGGCTAAAATCTTTTGGTACTTTTCCATACTTAGCTCCAATAATATGAGTTTAAGATAGTCTACATTGATTATAGCGACAATATGACATTAATCACTATTAACAATTGTTTTAAATCAAGAATTATAGAGGAAAAGGGAAATTATTTTATTAAATATGCACAGGAAGGAAAGTGATGAAATGTGCTGCTATAAGGCAGCACATTCGTTTAATTTATCAATATCTAAAATCGTGATCAGTTTGCCATCAACTCGAATGATGTCGCTTTTATGAAAACGATTAAGCAAACGGCTGATTGTTTCTACAGTTAAGCCAATATAATTACCAATGTCACTGCGTGTCATCGTTAATCGAAATTCTTTCGCTGACAAACCACGTGCACTATATCGAGTACTTAGCGCGCTTAGAAAAGTTGCTAAACGTTGTTCAGCATTTTTACGGTTAAGCAAGGTTAACATTTCTTGATCGGTTTTAATTTCTGAGCTCATCATGCGCAAAATTTGTTTCTTTAATTTCGGCATACTGTTCGACAAAGAATCTAAGGTGTTATAAGGAATTTCACATACCATCGAAGTTTCTAAGGCTTTAGCAAAACTAGGATGTTCTGATTCAGCGATCGCATCAAAGCCTAATAAATCACCCGCTAAATGAAAACCAGTAATTTGCTCTTCACCGCTTTCATTTACTGTGAAAGTTTTAAATGTACCCGAGCGAATAGCATATAACGACTGCATTTTTTCGCCGTCTTGATATAACTCTTCACCTTTGTGGATTGGACGCTTGCGATCAATGATTTGATCTAGTGTCTCCAGCTCTCTATCATTGAGAGTAAAAGGCAAACACAGTTCACTGATACTACAATTTTGGCAATGAATATGTTGCTGGCCTGAACAATCACTTTTATACATAATTTCCTTGGTGCTATATCAATAATATCAACGCACCTATGGTATTAAAACAATGCTTGATAAGCAAATTTTAATGTAAATATCCCGTAGAAAATTAAAAATACTGCGACAGTTTTTCTAAATACTTGATTTTTTATCAAGGTTTGGACTTTGATTGCCCCAAAAGAAATAGTAAATAAAGCTGGCAGTGTGCCTAATCCAAAAAAACACATAATTAAAGCGCCATCAACCGCTGTGCCACTGGCAAGAGACCACGTTAATGTTGAATAAACTAGCCCACAGGGTAACCAACCCCATAACATGCCCAGTAAAATTGATTTTTTAATCGTATTTACGGGCAATAAATGTTTATTTAGGGGAGATAATTTCTGCCATAAAAACTTACCGATAATTTCTATTTTAGTTAACCCCATAAACCATTGGCCAATATATAAGCCTAATAAGATCAAAAATATACCAGCGATTACTTTTAGAGTAATGATAGGAAAACCAATGTTTTTAATGGCAAGTGAGCCAGTAAAGCCAGCAATTGCGCCTATTAGCGTATATGAAAAGATACGACCGAAATTATAGCCAAATACTTTGGGCGCAGAACTTACGGTGGCTTGATTAGGTATCGCAGAAGTTAACATGGTGCTGATGCCACCACACATGCCTAAACAATGCCCTGAGCCTAGTAAGCCAATAATAAAGGCAGAAAAATAATCTAATTCCATGACAATTATACGTCAGTTGTAATTGTATAAATGGTATCACAGACAGTTACTTATCACGTCAATTAATTAAGTGTTTCGGTAAATCGATGTAAATGTGATTTAAATCAATAAAAGTCAGGCTTGTTTATTTAAACCATGATCTTCAACAATAAAATTATTTCGCTAGCTCGGTAAATTAGTGACACATTTTTAAAGTATGACGATTAAAAAGGTTTGTAGCAGTGAAGGTCAATTTTGTAATTTTCTCAATACTTGCTTTTATTTTTGTATTATCGAGCACTTCGAAGGTTTTCGGTGGACAACAAGTTTCACCGCTTAAAAATATGACCGCTGTAGATGATAAAACTAAATCTATACAAGAAAAACCTGCAAAAAATCAAATAGATAAATCACTTCAGGATAGTGATGAGAAAATCAACCCAATACGTCAACAGCAATTAATTCACCTTGTAAAACAAGATTGTGGATCATGCCATGGTATGACACTGCAAGGAGGCTTAGGTCCTGCACTTACTAAAGAAGCCCTGCAAGATAAACCTTTTTTACTGATAAAGAATACCATTTTATTTGGCCGACCAGGCACAGCTATGCCGCCTTGGCAAAACATATTAACAGAACACGAAGCTAGTTGGATCAGTGAGCAGCTAGTACAAGGATTGAATGATGATAAATAAACCTCAGCAATTATTACTTTCTACTTTAGCAGTGAGCTTATTAAGTCTAACGCTGTTTTCATGTAGTCAAACCAATATGACTGAAGCTAAATCTGGCCAAGCTACTACTGCTTCCACTTCTGATAACTTAAGAGCTACAGGCGATCTAGGTGTGGTTATTGAAAGAGCGACAGGTCAAGTTCAAATAGTCAATCATACCAAGCAAGAAGT
This sequence comes from Alteromonadaceae bacterium, assembly GCA_036735825.1. Lineage (GTDB taxonomy): Bacteria > Pseudomonadota > Gammaproteobacteria > Enterobacterales > Alteromonadaceae > DAINNQ01. Next base: position 5,891 of record DAINNQ010000112.1, read on the forward strand.
CCTTAATGAAATTGATGGCTTAGGTGATTTATCTCACGCGTCGATCGTCTATTCGCGCGATCAGCGCTTTGCTTATGTTTTTGGTCGTGATGGTGGCTTAACTAAAGTTGATTTATTAACCGACAAAATAGCCAAAAGGGTGATCCAGTCAGGTAATAGTATTGGCGGTGCCATCAGCCAAGACGGAAAACTTGTCGCTGTATCAAACTATACGCCTGGTGGGGTGAAAGTATTTAACAGTGACACCTTAGAATTAGTCGCCAACATAGAGGCGACTATCGTGCCAAGCAAAGGCATGACAAAAGACGGGCAGCCATATCGATCTAAAGTGGTTGGTTTAGTCGATGCACCGAATAATAAATTTATTTTCAGTTTATTTGATAGCCATGAAACCTGGGTTGCTGATTTTTCTGGTGATGAAATGAAACTGACTAAATTTACCGATATTGGCTTATTTCCTTATGACGCTTTAATTAGCCCAGATGGACGATACTATATTGCAGGATTATTCGGTGAAGACGGCATGGCATTACTCGATTTATGGCATCCAGAAAAAGGAATTCGCCGAATTTTATCTGATTATGGCAAAGGGGATAAAAAACTACCTGTTTATAAAATGCCGCATTTAGAAGGATGGGCAATGGCTGGCGATTATGCTTTCGTTCCTGCCGTTGGTCAGCATAAGGTATTGGTTGTTAGCACTAAAACGTGGCAACAAGTCGCTGAAATTCCAGCTCATAGCCAACCCATTTTTGTTATGGCTCAACCAGATAATAGACAAATTTGGGTCAATTTTGCATTTCCTGATAACAATACCATTCAAGTGTTTAACACCGAAACGTTCGAGTTAGTTAACACTTTAACCCCTGGACCTGCAGTTTTACATATGGAATTTACCCCACGTGGCGAGCATGTTTGGATGTCAGTAAGAGATAACAATGAAATTCACATTTATAACACTGAAAACCAAGCGTTATTGAAAACGCTTAGCTCGAAAAGTCCAAGTGGTATTTTCTTCACCAACCGTGCTCATCAAATAGGTTTGTAAAAGGGATTTTTATGACAAGTATTCAACAACCGTTGTCGGCAATTCAACAGCAAATCATTAATCGCTTTCAAAAAAGTTTCCCGATTTGTCCTAAGCCGTATCAAGAGATCGCGAGAGAATTAGGTTGCCTTGAAGATGATGTGGTTGCAGCGATTGATGAATTACATCAACGAGAAATTTTATCTCGGGTTGGTCCAGTTTTCGATCATAAAAAAGCCGGTGCAAGTACCTTAGCGGCTATTGCCGTTCCGCCTCAGCAAATCAATAAAATTGCTAACATTGTTAATCAATTTGAGCAAGTGAACCATAACTATGAACGAGAACATGAATATAACTTGTGGTTTGTTGTTACCGCTGAAGATCCCGTTGCCTTAAATAATACCCTTGAACAGATTGAGTTATTAACGGGTTTACCGATTTTGGTATTGCCTATGGAGGCGTCATACCACATAGATTTAGGCTTTAATATTGATTTTGATTCAGCAAAAGCCAAGACGATTGACACTTCTGACCCCCAAGCAATAGCAAAGACATTCAGCTCAGAGCAAAAATCAGAGGAAGAAAATGATGAATAATCCTAATTACTCTCAGGTGACAGATGCTAACCATCAACATTTATTACTCAGCCTTGAACAACAAAATCAATTAAGAAGATTACTTGAAAAAGGCTTGCCCAATGTCAGTCGACCTTATTTAGCACTCGCTCAAGCCCTTGGTACGCAGCAAGACGAACATCAACAACCCGTTGAAGAACAGGACATTATTGAACAAATAAATTATTGGCAAGCAAATGGTTTGATTCGTCGTTTTGGGCTGGTTGTTAACCATAGAAATTTAGGTTTTAACGCTAATGCCATGG
>DAINNQ010000113.1:0-7730 GCA_036735825.1 Alteromonadaceae bacterium
TTTCCTAACACATGGCCCGTGACGCGTTCTTTATGACCGGGGTGGTCAATACCAATGCGTAAACGGTAAAAATCTTTATTATTCGCCATTCTGGCGATGATATCTCTCAGGCCATTGTGACCACCGTGGCCACCGCCTTTTTTAATTTTACATATCCCTGGCAATATATCTAATTCATCATGGGCGACTAACATATCGTCTACAGGTATTTTAAAAAAATTGGCTAATAATGAAACAGCTTGACCGCTACGATTCATAAAGGTAGTTGGTACTAATAAATGCACTAAGTGTTCACCAATGTAACCTTTACCGTATAAACCAGCATATTTTTTTTCAGGTTTCAGAGAGATATTATAACGGGAGGCAAGTTCTTCCACGAACCAGACGCCAGCATTATGGCGAGTTTTGGTATATTCGGGGCCTGGATTTCCCAGGCCCACAACTAGTTGAATAGTCATTTAAGGATAAATTCCCTAATTACTCTTCAGTAGTTTCTTCTTCTTCATCTTCAGCTGCTTTGCCTTTTGGAGCATTTGCAGTGACAACAGCTAAATCATGACTTTCACCTTTAGCTAATTCGTCAGAAGTTACACCTTCTGGGAATTTGATGTCAGATAAATGTAATGTTTGACCTACTTCTAAATCTGCTACGTCAACTTCGATGAACTCAGGTAAGTTACCAGGTAAACAAGTTACTGCAACTTCAGCAATGTGATGAGCTACAGCGCCACCTTTCTTCGCAACAGCTTCTTCGTTAATGAAGTGAACTGGAACGTTTACAGATATTTCACTTTTAGCGCTAATGCGCATGAAATCCATATGCATAATTACTTGTTTGAAAGGGTGACGTTGCATATCTTTGATAAGACACTCAACTGGCTTACCATCTACGTTTAATGTTAAAACGTGAGAGTAAAAAGCTTCTTCTTGTTGCGCACGTAAAACTTTGTTGTGAGCAAGTGTTAAAGAAACAGGTTCCTGGCCTTCACCATAAAGGATAGCTGGGATTTTGTTGTCGTGACGTAGGCGGCGGCTCGCACCTTTCCCTAAATCAGTACGTACTTCAGCATCCAAAGTAAATAAATCAGTCATTGGTTTAATACCTTAATTTTTAAATAAAATTGTGTTGTTTTTTGCGACCAAAAACAACGATTTACCTTTTTATTATCTAACACGTATGTATTTGTCATATAAAAAAGGCGCGGCATAATAACACTTAGTGATTTGAAAACCAAATGATTCGTGTGATTTTTAATGAATAATTACAAGCCGTACTTGCGAGCAATGTCTTGATATTTACCGGAGGTTTTTACTCGTTTTTGAAACGGTAACAAAATAGGCTTTTTGTTTAATAACAAAATCGTGAAGGGGTATTTTATCTAAATAAAAAAAGCACCCTCGGGTGCTTTTAGAACAATGTCGTTCACTAGTGAAAAACTAGCTTTCAAACATTGCTGAGATAGATTCTTCATTACAAACGCGACGGATAGCTTCTGATAACATACCGCTTAACGTTAATTGACGAACATTACCTAATTTCTTAATTTCTTCTGATAGCGGAATAGAGTCAGTGACAATCACTTCGTCAATCACAGAATCTTTTAAGTTTTGCGCAGCATTACCCGAAAATACAGGGTGTGTAGCGTAAGCAAATACGCGCTTAGCACCGTGCTCTTTTAATGCTTCTGCCGCTTTTGCTAATGTGCCACCGGTATCAATCATGTCATCAACAATAATACAATCGCGGTCTTTAACATCACCAATGATATGCATCACTTGAGCTACGTTTGCTTTAGGGCGACGTTTATCGATGATTGCTAGATCTGCATCATCTAATAATTTTGCCACAGCACGAGCACGAACAACACCGCCGATGTCTGGCGAAACAACAACAGGGTTATCTAATTTCTTCTCTTTCATGTCTTCTAACAAAATTGGCGTACCAAATACGTTATCAACAGGAACATCAAAGAAACCTTGAATTTGCTCAGCATGTAAGTCAACAGTTAATACACGGTCAACACCAACGCTTGATAAAAAGTCAGCAACAACTTTTGCAGTAATAGGAACGCGAGCACTACGTACACGACGATCTTGACGAGCATAACCGAAATAAGGCATTACTGCTGTAATTCGGCCTGCTGAAGCTCTGCGAAGCGCATCGATCATAACAATGAGCTCCATCAAATTATCGTTAGTTGGAGCGCAAGTTGATTGAATAATAAAAACGTCCGCACCACGAACATTTTCAGTAATTTCAACACTTATTTCGCCATCACTAAAACTGCCTACCTTGGCTTCGCCTGGAGTAATATAAAGACGATTAGCAATTTGTTTGGCCAGTTCAGGGGTGGCGTTACCCGCAAAAATTTTCATGTCAGGCACTATCATTTCCTCAGAAATTTTTGACATTGGATTTAATACTGATTTAAAGATGGTTTTAAGCTCAGCACATTATTTTAAAAAAGCCAATTAATTTGGCTTTTTAAAGAAATTTTTTCAAGGTTCAATCTAACTTTTCAAGCTTAAGAAAGCGATGAAGGGGAGATTGATTAACACCCTTAGTCACAAAGAATTCAATGGTTGCAGGAAGCTTTTTTGCTACACGATTTGCTTCTTCTTCAGAGTCAAAACGCGTAAAAATACATGCTCCCGTACCTGTCATTCGAGACGGCGCGTATTCTATCAACCAAGCCAGTAGGTTGGCAACCTCAGGATAGTGTTTTATTACCAAAGTTTGACAATCATTGTGAGAATTTTCAATCAGTGCGTTTAGCTCGTGGCTATTTAGCGTTTGACTACACAAGTCTAGTTTAGCGGTATTGCGAGTTAAATCGTTTGCGGTAAAAATGGCCTGTGTCGAAATGCTGCAATTAGGTTTTGTCACTAAATAAAAATATTCTTTAGGCTGAACTGGCGTTAATTTTTCGCCGATACCTTGGGCAAAAGCGGCATATCCATGAATAAAAATAGGTACGTCAGCCCCTAACTGTATGCCTAATTCGGCAAGTTGAGAGTGAGTAAGTTGCGTATTCCATAAAGCGTTAAGCGCAATAAGAATAGTTGCTGCGTTAGAAGAACCACCACCTAATCCTCCTCCCATAGGGAGTATTTTATTTATTTTTATTTGGGCGCCATAATTGGTTTGCGTTGATTCTTGTAGCAGTTTTGCTGCTTTTACAATTAGGTTGTCGTCGTTGCTAACACCATCAATAGGAGTCAGTAGCTCGATACCTTGATTATCTGTTGTTCTAATGGATATGGTATCGCTTAGTTCCAAAAATTGGAAAACAGTTTCTAATTCGTGGTAACCATCGCTTCGTTGTCCAACAATATGTAAAAATAAGTTGAGCTTGGCAGGAGAAGGAAAATGATAAAACGTTGAGGCGTCAGTCATAATGTTAGTGCTATAGCGTCCATTGGTTGATGTGAATTTTAATCATTAGATTTTGTTGTTTTAAGGTGATTTTTTTAGCGAGCAGATGATTGTTTAGGTGTTGATAATCCGCATAATGAATTATCCATTGCCTGTTGTCATAATCACTGACTAAGGTTTTGGGTAATTGAGTTTGCTCATCATAAATTATCTTGTCGCTAGATAAATAACTGATGCCTTTTAGCCAAGAATGAAGCGCTTGTACTGGCAACGTTAACCCTGTTAATGAGTGGATCAAATAATCAAGATCATCATGTTGATATTTTTCGCCATCAGCTTCAATTGTATGAAAGCCATTTTTTGACGTTAATGATAAAACATTGATCCCCAAATACGTGGTTAAAGACAGCTTTTGTGATTGTAAGCCTTCATCAAATTGCCAAAATAAAGAAGCACTTTCTCTTTTCTTGCCTTCTATAAAAGCGAGTTTACCTGTGATCTGCCAATGTGTAAGTTCAGCTAATTGTATTGCTCTTTGTTCTTTTGAATGCAAAGGCTCTTGAGGGAGCTGTTCAATATTTTTTTGTGATGCACAACCCGACATGATCAAAAGTAAGATCAGAGAAGGAAAGTAAAAAATTTTCATCATCATGTTCGTTATTTCATCAACTTTGGCTTAATCAACACAACTATTAGGGATTTACTTTCTTTCATGGTGATAATTTCGTAAAATTAACGCAATTGTTTGTGTTAGATCAGGTGTTTGTTGTCGGAGTTGGGCAATAATATACCAGTAATCCATTTATTGAGTTTACCTTTTTATTGAAATTATTTGTTCAGTGGAAATGTTTTAGCCAAATAAATGCTGATCATTTAGATGTTTAATTGTTAATAGGTAATATTAATCGCGTTATGTCAATAGTTGCTGTTGGTATCAATCATAAAACTGCACCCGTAGCTGTCAGGGAGAAAATTTCTTTCAATCCTGATAATTTATCTACGGCATTGCAAGAAATGCTTTCGCATGTGCAATGTAAAGAAGCGGCCATATTATCTACCTGCAATCGTACTGAATTGTATTTAGTACAATCAGAGAAATTAGCCGACACCCAAGAAAAAATCATTTCTTGGTTAGAGAAACATCATAATGTGCCTGCATCAACCATCATTCCAAGTTTATATTGGCACAGCGATCAAAAAGCCGTCAATCACATGATGCGCGTTGCTTGCGGTTTAGATTCTTTAGTTTTAGGTGAACCGCAAATATTAGGGCAAATGAAGCAAGCGTATAATCAAGCAAAAGCTTCTGGCTCTATGGCGTTGGTGATGGATCGCTTATTTCAACGTACCTTTGGTGTAGCGAAACAAGTCAGAACTGAAACCGAAATCGGTGCGAGTGCCGTTTCTGTTGCCTTCGCGTCTGTTAATCTGGCAAAACATATTTTTGCCAAACTTGAAAAAGTTAAAGTGCTTTTAGTTGGCGCGGGCGAAACTATTGAATTGGTTGCTAAGCACTTATATGAAAATAAAGTCGGAAAAATTACGGTAGCTAACAGAACATTGTCACGTGCTGAATTGATGGCAAAGCAAATTGGTGCGGATGTGATCACTTTGGCACAAATTCCTGAAAAAATGGCTGATGCTGACATAGTGATCAGTTCAACTGGCAGCACTTTACCTATTATCGGTAAAGGTATGGTTGAGCAAGCTTTAGCAAAACGCAAACATCGTCCTATTTTTATGGTTGATTTGGCAGTACCTCGTGATATAGAAGAACAAGTATCAGATTTAGAAGACGTGTTCTTATACACGGTTGATGATTTACAGGGCATCATTGCAAAAAATATCGAAAATCGACGTAAAGCCGCTGTTGATGCTGAGCAAATAGTCTCACGCCAAACTGATGATTTTATGGGCTGGCTCCGCGGCCTTAATACCCAAGATACCGTGGTAAGTTATCGTAATCAGTGCTTAGCGGAGCGCGATTTACTTTTAGAAAAAGCCCTACAACAACTCCAAACAGATAAATCACCTGAAGCTGTTTTAGCCGAATTGGCAACCAAGTTAACCAATAAGTTCATGCATGCGCCAACCAGTGCGATTCAATCGGCAGCTCAAGGCGGTGAATTAGATAAAGTGATTTATTTACGAGATATTTTCAATATTGATAAATAACCCAATATTGAAACTCAAGAGCTAACTCTTTACACTGCCGTCATTAAAAATAATCATCCCATACTTCACAATAACTCGTTATAATCACGCCATTGTTGTTGTGAGTCTTATAAAAGAAAAATTAATGAAAAATTCTGTATATCAAAAACTTGAAGGCTTAGTAGAACGTTTTGAAGAAGTTCAAGCACTACTGTCTGATCCTGGTACGATAGCTGATCAAGAAAAATTTCTAGCATTATCCAAAGAATTCAAGCAATTAGAAGAAGTGACTTCTGTTTTTGGCAGCTATCAGCAAGCAGAAAGAAATTTCGCAGCCGCTGAAGAAATGCTTAAAGATGATGATCCTGATATGCGAGAAATGGCGCACGATGAATATAAAGACGCTAAAAAAGCATTAGAAGAGCAAGCCGACGAGTTACAGATTTTATTATTACCACGCGATCCAAAAGATGATAATAACTGTTTTGTTGAAATACGAGCAGGTGCTGGTGGCGATGAAGCGGCCATTTTTGCGGGTGACTTATACCGCATGTACAGTCGATTTTGTGAAAAACAAAACTGGCGTATAGAAGCGATGAATTTAAGTGAAAGTGAGCAGGGCGGTTTTAAAGAAGTTATCTTTAAAATTAATGGTGAAGGTGCTTACGGAAAAATGAAGTTCGAATCAGGCGGCCATCGAGTTCAACGCGTACCTGAAACTGAATCTCAAGGTCGCGTGCATACATCGGCTTGTACCGTTGTGGTTATGCCTGAAATTCCAGAATCTGAAGCGATTGAAATTAATAAAGCTGATTTAAAAGTAGATACTTTTAGGGCATCTGGCGCTGGTGGTCAGCACGTTAACAAAACCGATTCAGCCATTCGTATCACTCACATTCCAACAGGTGTTGTGGTTGAGTGTCAAGATCAACGCTCACAGCATAAAAACCGTGCGCAGGCTATGTCAGTATTACAAGCGCGTTTACAACAAGCTGAAGATGAAAAACGTCGTAGTGCGGAAGAGTCTTCACGTCGTAATTTGGTGGCAAGTGGCGATCGCTCTGAACGTATACGTACCTATAATTATCCGCAAAGTCGTATGACAGATCATCGTATTAACTTAACGTTATATCGTTTAAATGAAGTATTAGAAGGTAATTTGCACTTAGTGTTAGAGCCTATATTACAAGAGAACCAAGCCGATTTACTTGCAGCGTTAGCTGAAAATAATTAAGCAATATGCTTTAAGCCTATTGCTTGTTATGACTTTTAAAAGCTTAAGTGCATGATGCCTGCTCAACCAATATCTTCAATTGAATCTGCGATTTCTTTCGGCGAGAAAGTTATCGCAGCAATGTCTGATAGTGCCAAGTTAGATTGCCAAATATTACTGAGTCATGTTTTAGATAAGCCAACAACTTACTTGTATACATGGCCCGAACAATTATTAACTCAAGCGCAAATTCAGCAATATACCTGTTTACTCGCACGTAGAGAAAATGGTGAACCTATCGCTTATATCGTTGGTTATAAAGAGTTTTGGTCCTTAAACTTTAAGGTTTCTCCTGCCACGTTAATTCCTCGTCCTGATACTGAACTTTTAGTCGAGCAGATCCTTGCTGATCATGACGTTGAACACTTGTCATGCTTAGATTTAGGCACAGGAACTGGCGCAATTGCCTTAGCTCTTGCCTCGGAAAAACCTTTCTGGAAAATTGATGCGGTTGATTTTAGTCAACAAGCGGTGGAGTTAGCACAAGATAATGCAAAGCAGTTACAGTTGGACCGAGTGAATATTTTTCAAAGTCATTGGTTTGAGAATATACCGAGCGCATCACAAGCTGAAAAGTATCAAATCATCGTCAGTAACCCGCCTTATATTGATCCACAAGATGATCATCTGCTCATTGGAGATGTTAGGTTTGAACCAAAAAGTGCGTTAATAGCTGAGCAACAAGGAATGGCTGATATCAGGTATATTATTCAACAAGCTCAACGGTTTTTAAGTGATGATGGTTGGCTTTATTTTGAACATGGTTATGATCAAGCAGAAGCGGTTCGAGAAGCTTTTTTGCAAGAAGGTTATCATGATATCAACACAAAAAAAGATTATAACGCGAATGATAGGATCACCTATGCATGTTATAAGAATGAGTCGATTAGTTAAACGGGTTTACAGCACGACTAAGTGCAAATTCTA
>DAINNQ010000114.1:0-7706 GCA_036735825.1 Alteromonadaceae bacterium
TGACTATATAGATTTAAAAATCAGATAGTTAGCTATTAAGCATTTAGTAATTCGAATATAAAAATTTTAACTCTTATTTTGAAAGCTGCAGTAACTTAGGCAAAAACGTATGACTTTCATTTGCAAGTTCTACTTGCTCTTTGAGTACATCTACGAGTATTTCTTTAGAAGTTAAGGGATTTGCTAACACCACGCGAAAAACTAACGTTTTTCTACCCTGATATTTTTGCACTTCAATTCGAGTTCTTGAAACAAATGACTTACCGTTCTCGCGTTGGCGTTTTTGAACAAATTTAGTCAGTTTATCTAATAAATCATTGATCTCTTCTGAAGTGTCTTCGTTACATGTAGATAAATATTTCTGCACTACCGCAGGATTAAAGCGATAAGTTAATAAACATAACTCAGGTTTAGTAATTAACTCAAAATCAGGATGTTGCTGAATAATATCGGCAAAATAATTTGCCTTTTCAATGCTTTGATTGATCAATAACTCATAACCTGGACGGCTGATCACATGCAAGCTAGCGTAAACTAACATGGCCATTCCTGGGCGAGAGCCTTCAAGCGTGTGTGAACCTAAATCTTTTGAGCCTTTCCGCAAAATATATTCGGCATGGTGTTCAATTGAGGCAACTGATGCAGGGTTTTTGAAAACCACCAAACCCGCTCCCATTGGTACATACATTTGCTTATGCGCATCAATAGTTACTGAATCAGCCAATTCAATGCCATTAAGTAATGGGCGATGCTTATTTGATAAAAGTGTTGCACCGCCCCATGCTGCGTCCACATGAAAATGACACTGATATTCTTGCGCAATAGCAGCCATTTCAGCCAGCGGATCAATATTTCCTGTTTCGGTTGTTCCTGCAACACCAATAATACTTAATACGCGGATATTCTGCTCAGCTAACTCTTGGCATTTAATTTTTAGCTGCTGGCAATCCATCTTATTGTTTTCATCAGTCGGAATTGCAATAACGCTGTCTTGGCCTATTCCAAGCACATCAGCAGATTTTTTCAGAGAATAATGACCCCGTTTCGAAACGAGAATCGCTAAACCTTCATATTGATAATGTTTTAACGCACGAAATAATCCTTCACTTGCAACACCTTTAAAGTCTCCATCTGGCTTCAAGAGATTATTTCTTGCTACCCATAATGCGGTGAGGTTAGCTACTGTTCCGCCAGAGCAAAACGCCCCGAGCGAATGATCAGCACTGTGCATCCATTTATCGTAAAAGTTATCTTCGTAGTTATAAACTAAGCGATGCATCATCCCCAAAACTTGGCGTTCTAATGGAGTAAAAGCTTTTGATGTTTCTATTTTTACAAGATTTTGATTTAAACCAACCATCAATTTTGACAGAGGTAAAATAAAATAAGGTAAGGCAGACGTCATATGTCCAATGAAACTAGGACTAGAGGTGTGAACAGATTGGGCAACTAATTTATCTAACAGATGATGCATGTGATCAGACACAAACGCAGGTTGCTCTGGTATTTGAGAACAAGCAAAATCTTTTTCAATTTCAGTTAACGCTTGCTCTTTAGCCGCAATATGATTACCTAAGAAACCCGCAAGATTCTCCGAGATTTCTTTTTCAATGCGTCCTAATGTAGAGTCTGGCGCTTCTGGAATGGTGAAAATGCGATGTAAAGACTCTTCAGTCGCTATTGCCGCGCGCTTACTTGCCGTCATACTTAGTCACTGTTACAGCTTGTTGAACACAAGCAAAAATTGTCGTTATAAGTGCGGCACTTTAATAAAATTTGGCGTAAATGTCTCGTTTTTTGTCATTAATTTGCGATTATTAGCCGATTAAAGTCGCTAAATATACAAAACCTAACTCAACAATTGCTAAGCTACTTAGTGCCATCATCAATACATTTTTCTTAATATTAGTCGTCATTTTAGTTATTCCTTCAATTAATGTACTGGTAACAATCAATTTCCAGACCAACTTTATAACCTTATGTTTTTTAATGATATTTGTTGATTTTGACTGATTACTTGCAATATAGGTTTTTTTAAAAATCACTAAAACATCGTCAAATTTACTAATTATTTAGCGGGTTAATCCAATAGGGCGTGTGACCTTTGCTGTTTGATTTTTGTTCACTCTAAACGCATTCTGATCGCGGCACTTGAGTTAATTCATAGTATTCTATGGTTCATTCAAGTACAGCTTCCGCTCCTGCTCACGCTAAGTACCTACATCCATGTAGGCAACAAAGAGCAGGATGCGTTTAGTTGAACCCTTTGGGCAGCGTTTGTTTGGCATTTCTACTGTGTTAACGCTTGATTTGAGTAGAATAACTACACGACACAAGCGTTGCCTTGTATAAATACCAAACAAATAGCTGCAAAAACAAACATGAAAGATCAACACGCCCTTATATTTTCAATGAAAATATTATTGGATTATAGATAAGTTTAATAAATGCTTAATTGCCAACATGGCTGGCCACTGGCACGGTACTTTGCTTCAAAAGGAGTTAGGGGCTGTTGATCTTCAACTAATGTGATTTCACCAGACTTTTCGGTTAAGCCAGCCGCAAACTGAAATTCTTCTAAATATAACCGCCAGTTACTGCGTAATATTATTTGCTCACCAATGGCAATGATATCAGGAAAGACCGCACTACCATGCCATCTGCGTTGCAGGTGCTTGGCTTTTGGCCACGGATTAGGGTACAAAATATAATGTTTGCTCACTGGCCAGTTTGCTTGGCGTACCAAGCGATAAAAATCATTTAGATCAGCCCTCACCAACAAATAATTATCAACCTGCTGAGTGTCAGTATTTTCTTTTAATTCTTGATCGTTTTTATTGATGCGATGAGCAGATTTGTCCACGCCGATAACTAATGCCTGTGGGTTTCTTTTCGCAAGTAGGCGAGTGCTTTGACCAACTCCGCAGCATGAGTCTAAAATTATCTCAGCGTTATGTGCTTTAACTAACGTGTCTGCCTGTTCAAAGGCTTCAAGGGTATGTGCTTGATAAGGCTTTTTTGAAGCATGTTTTAAATGCTTACTCACTACCTCAGCTAACTTTTCATGAATACCTGGTTGATTGGTGACAATGACTTTAGAGTCACCCATCACTTTTTCGTCTTCGGAATTTTCTTTCAAAGTGCTGAGTTTCATCACACTTCCTTTTGTTAACTTATCGAGCATGAACTTATCGGTTATTAGCTTATCTGTCATTAACTTCTTAGCCCTATACCTTTAGTAATTAAGGTCATGGCAATAGTATAAAGCGTGATGATAAATACCGATAACACCACAAATGAAAGGGTTAAATCTACATCGCTAATACCAAGAAAACCATAACGAAAGGCGTTGACCATATAAACAATCGGGTTAATTTGTGACACACCTTGCCAAAACTCTGGTAATAAACTGATCGAATAAAATACGCCACCAAGATAGGTTAATGGGGTTAAAACAAAGGTGGGAATGATAGATATATCATCAAAACTGCCAGCAAATATCGCGTTAATTAATCCCCCTAAGGCAAAGGTTGCTGAGGTTAAAGCAACCGTGGCAATAATTACCCAAATATTATGTATTTGAATGTCAGTAAAAAATAATGAAATGAGTGTCACAATACAACCAACCAGAATACCTCTGGCCATTCCGCCACCAACATAACCAGCAACAATGACCCAATTAGGCACAGGTGCTACCAACATTTCTTCAACATTACGTTGCCATTTTGCACTAAAAAAAGAGGAAGCAACATTCGAATAGGAATTGGTAATAACGCTCATCATGATCAAACCAGGCACAATAAACGACATATAATCAAAGCCCGCCATTTCTCCAATGCGCGAACCAATTAATGAGCCAAAAATAACAAAATATAAACTGATAGTAATAGCTGGCGGTACTAAGGTTTGTACCCAAATACGCATAAAGCGATGCGTTTCTTTATGCAGAATACTTTTTAGTGCGATCATATTTCTTGCTGATGACATCTTATTGCCCTCCTTGAGAAGCGACTTGCTCACCAGAGCCAACCAAGCTAACAAATAATTCTTCTAAGCGGTTACTTTTATTGCGCATGCTAAGCACATCAATTTTTTGGTCTATGAGTTGAGCAAACACTTCGTTAATACTTTGTGATTTTTTAATCTCCACTTCCAAAGTGTGATTATCAATTACGCGGTAACAAAAACCCGATAATTCTGGCGATGGAGCATCAGGTTTAAGATCGAAAATAAAAGTTTCAAGATCTAATTTGGCTAAAAGTGATTTCATGTCGGTATTTTCAATAATCACACCAGAGTCGATAATTGCGATATTACGACACAGCATTTCTGCTTCTTCTAAATAATGTGTCGTTAAAATAATGGTTATCCCTTGGCGATTCAGTTCGCGTAAAAACTCCCACATTGAACGTCGTAATTCAATATCTACGCCAGCGGTTGGCTCATCTAAAATCAAAATTTGAGGTTCATGCATCAGCGCGCGCGCTATCATTAATCGACGTTTCATCCCACCCGATAAAGTACGCGAAGGTTCGTTACGTTTTTCCCATAAATCTAATAACTTAAGGTATTTTTCTGCCCGTTGGTGAGCCAAAGCGCGATCAACGCCATAATAGCCAGCTTGATTCACTAAAATTTTAATTAATGATTCAAATTGATTAAAATTAAACTCTTGCGGCACTAAACCTAAATAACTTTTCGCAGTTTCAAGTTCCTGATCGATATCATGACCAAACACTTCAACCGTGCCTGAAGTTTTATTGACTAACGAGGTGATAACACCAATAGTTGTTGATTTTCCAGCGCCATTTGGGCCTAACAAAGCAAAAAAATCACCCTTTTTTACTGTTAGATCAATACCTTTTAAAGCCTGAAAGCCACCTTTATAAATTTTTTTCAGTCCAGTAATTTTTAGTGCGTCTTGCATATCAACAACCTTAGGTAATTAGTGAAAGATAAATGGGGCATTAAAGCTAATTTTCAATGTTTGAGGATAAAAAACCCACTCTTTTTTTCGACTATGAGGTAATTTTTTAAGGCCAAAGCATTGCCTTAGAATTGTATACAATTTAAAGTAACAAGGTACTTTAAAAGGACCTCTTTATGCAACTTTCAACATTGTCACGCTGGGCAGTTGGTGCCGTTATAGCAACTACGGTTTTGGCTTGTCAAAATACCAGTAAAAACTCTACCCAAACAGCGGTAGAAAATAATCCAAATAACTTAACTCTTGAGCGCATTTATAAAGACCATGAATTCAGCTCAGATTACATAGGCCAAATTCGTTGGTTAGCTGACGGTAGCGGATATACCGCTGTAGAAAAATCAGCAACCACTAAAAAAGATGACGAAGGCAAAGATGTCAGTATTGGTAAAGACATTGTCATTTATCATCCTGAAACTTTAGATCGCAAAGTATTAGTCAGTGCCGAACAACTAACGCCTAAAGATGCTGAAGCACCTCTTGCCATCGATAATTACAGTTGGTCAGATGATCGTCAAAAGCTACTTATTTATACCAACAGCAAAAAGGTTTGGCGTTCAAATAGCCGTGGCGATTATTGGGTGCTTGATTTAACGACAAATAGTTTGACCCGACTCGGCGGTAAAGCAGTTAAAGATAGCAGCTTAATGTTTGCTAAATTTTCAGCTGACGCAAAACAAATTGCTTATGTTGTTGACAATAATATCTACCTTGAAGATTTGTCATCTAATCAGCTGACTCAATTAACTCACGATGCTGGCAACGGAATTATTAATGGCTTGTTTGATTGGGTTTACGAAGAAGAATTTGGCATTCGTGACGGTTTTCGTTGGAGCCCTGATGGTAAAAAAATTGCTTACTGGCAATTAGATACCAGCGGAAGTAAAGATTTCATCATGATCAACAACACCGATGAGCTTTACCCAACCCTGACGACATTCCCCTATCCAAAAGTTGGTGAAACCAATGCCCTAGCAAAAATTGGCGTGGTTGACCTTGCTTCGCAAAAAACAACTTGGGCACAAATTCCTAATAATTCACGTGATATGTACATTCCTCGCATGAATTGGTCAGGTAATAGTGATGAAATTCTTGTTCAGCATTTGAATAGAAAACAAGATCGCAATATGCTTTATCTTGCCAATGCAAGCACAGGCAAGGTCAATAAAATTTACACAGAAACCGATGAGAAGTTTCTTGACGGTATTACTGACGCAAAATGGATAAATAATGGTAAATCGTTTATTTGGACTAGTGAAGCCTCTGGCTGGCGTCATTTTTACAGTATATCTCGTGATGGCAAAACAAAGCTTGATTTAACGCCTGGGGAATTTGATACGGTAAGTTTAGAAACCGTAGATGAAAAAAACGGCTGGTTATATTACATCGCATCACCAAAAGATATTGGCCAACGGTATTTATTTAGAAGTAAATTAGACGCCAGCATAGTTAATGAACAAATTACTCCTGATAGTTTTGCCGGTAGCAACAGCTATCAAATGTCAGATGACGGTCAATGGGCAATTCATTCTCATTCAACCTTCACCCAGCCAACACAAAAACGTTTGATCAAAGTTGAAGGTCATCAAACAAAGCACATGATGATGGACAACCAAAAGCTGATCACAAAATTAGCGATTCTTAACCAACCTCAACATGAGTTCTTCAAAGTTGCAGCGCAAGACGGTGTGGTATTAGACGGCTATATCATGCGACCTGCTGATTTTGATGCCAGTAAAAAATATCCGATTATTTTTTACGTTTATGGTGAAGCATGGGGACAAACGGTACAAGACAGATGGCGCGGCAGTTCATACCTGTGGGATCAAATGTTAACCGAAAAAGGCTATATTGTAGCTTCAATCGATAACCGCGGCACTAGAGCACCAAAAGGTAGAACATGGCGTAAAGAAGTGTATGGCGCAATCGGGGTATTATCATCTCGTGATCAATCAGACGCACTTAAAGCCATGGCAAAACGTTGGGATTATATCGACACTAACCGTGTCGGCATATGGGGACATTCTGGTGGTGGTTCTATGACATTAAATATGTTGTTCCGCTACCCTGAACAATATCATGTTGGTATTGCTTTAGCCCCAGTACCTGATCAACGTTTATACGACACTATTTATCAAGAACGTTATTCAGGCTTACTTCCTGAATATGAAGAAGGCTACAAACTAGGCTCGCCAATCACTCACGCTAAAAACTTACAAGGCAACTTATTATTAGTGCATGGTACAGGTGATGACAATGTGCATTACCAAGGCGCAGAGCGATTAATTAACGAATTAGTGAAACACAATAAGCAATTTCAGTTTATGTCGTATCCTAATCGCAGCCATGGCATTTACGAAGGCGAAGGCACAACGTTACATTTACAATCAATGAAAACAGAGTATTTTGATCGTTACTTGATGAATAAATAAATGTTTTCAAAGCTTTTTTAAATAAGCTTTTCTGAATAAAGAAACCTGTCAACTGGCAGGTTTTTTTTCTAGCGTTAATACTAATGAGTTTTAAAACCAAGTCGTATAAGAACGAATAACTTTAAGGCCACAAAGCTTTAAAACCCAATAAATTTCTCACTCAATTTAGTCAAATATGACGACTTTTAGTGTTTTTAACAAACTCAACAACATCACCAAAATTTAACTCTTTGAATTTAAATGCTTTAATACTTGGTTTTATTATTGCAATACCTTGTCGCAATGCTGTA
>DAINNQ010000115.1:0-917 GCA_036735825.1 Alteromonadaceae bacterium
TCAAAAATCTTCACGTCCTGTGATCACTTATAAAAGCGTGGTGCAATCAAATGCCAATGCTTTTGATCAATGGGCAAATGAAGCGTGGAATGATTATGGGGTAAGAGACATAGTGCTTGTTGGCAGCCCATCAAAAAACAACAATATTTCATTACCTTTATCTGAGGCTTATAAAACATTAGTGAATAATGCTAATGACTTTTTTATTGGCGGTGTAACTATTGCTGAACGACACGCAAAAAAAGGCAACGAGCACGAAAGATTAATTGAAAAACACAAGCAAGGTTGTAACTTCTTTATTTCTCAAGCTATTTACGATCCGCAAGCAACAATCGATATGTTGACTCGCTATGCTATTGAATGTAAAAAATTAAATATAAAA
Organism: Alteromonadaceae bacterium; assembly: GCA_036735825.1. Taxonomy (GTDB): domain Bacteria; phylum Pseudomonadota; class Gammaproteobacteria; order Enterobacterales; family Alteromonadaceae; genus DAINNQ01. The sequence continues at coordinate 383 of DAINNQ010000115.1, forward strand.
CCGCAGCGTTGCATTTTAACCTTTTCTCCTTGTGGCAGTGACAAAACATTAGCCTTTATTGAATGGTTAGGTGTGAGTGTGCCAGAAGCGACTAGCTTGCGGATATTAAATGCCGAAAAGCCGCTGTATGAGTCAATTCGTATTTGTGCTAACAGCCTACGTCAAATACTAGATGCGGTGTTGCCTTATCATTTACCACTTGGATTAAATATAGAAAGTTTAACTAATCGTAAAGAAGAAATAGACGGTTCTATTTTATTGTATAAATTATTACGCTCGACAATGGATAAATATTTAGCTAAAAAAGAACTCGAAAACCTTATGAAATAGGAAGTTATTATGTCAGGTACAACAATGGTCGTGTTAATTGTGTTTATTTCTGTTGGATTTGGTGTGCTTTATGATATGTACAAAAAGCACTTAAAATTCAAAGAAAAAGCGCTCAATCAAAGTGCTTCTTCAGCTCAACAGAATGCAGAACTTGAGAAGAAAATTACCACATTAGAGCAAAGAGTTGTTGTACTTGAAAAAATAG
>DAINNQ010000115.1:933-7701 GCA_036735825.1 Alteromonadaceae bacterium
CGGACGAAGGTTATCAAGTGCAGCAAGAAATCAATAAGCTTTAATTAATGACTATTTCTTCGAGAGTCCCCTGATGAAACTTATCATGAAAACTGAGTTTGATAACCTCAGACTCAACCCTGATCATCAATATGAAACCGATAGTAATGGTGACAAGCAAGTGGTCAAAATTTACTGTAATGAGCAGTTAATTGCTAAAAAGACAACAATCAAAAAATCTATTCGCTACTTTGGTGTAAAAAATTATCAGCAATATCTGACGGAAGAAGACGAATAAAATCAGATAGCTATTTCTTCATTGTTCAACTTTATGAACAGTGAAATATATTTCAAACTCGTTACACCCTGACACAAGATTTACAACTCCTACCTGTTCACTATATACTCAAATGGTTAGTAATCGATATCAAGAGTTGTAATATGAAAAATGTAGTTGTTAGTTGTTTTTTCATGATATTCGTTGCTTCATGTGCTTCAAATGGAGATGTCTCGCATTGGCAAGGTGAATCATTTAGCGATTTAATCGCAGAGTATGGCACGCCAAACTCCTTCCTTAAGCTCGGTGATGGTAATAGAATCGTCGAATATGATAAATATAGCTCGCAGCATTTAGCAGGTAACTTTTGCTCTCTTACCTTTATCGTTGATCGTCAAAATCGAATCTCTGGTTCAAAAATGGTCGGTAATGGCAAAAACTGCGTAGGCCCTTAATCGCTTTATTTACAAAACACAGTCGAAGTAGTGTAAACACGTCGTAATAATTTATTTCAATGTGACTACTTCGACATATTCAAGCTCATGACTATCGTCACTCTTTTTAATCCTCTTTTTTGTCCCCTTTTTTAATCCCCGTTTTTGCTTGTCATATTTTATTTAAAAAAATATCAACCATTCCAAACTTTTTCTCTTTTTCCTTCGTCTTTAAGTTTATCAAACACAGAAACACAAATAACAACCAATGAATGGAGCACCATATGCAACTTTTACTCATCAATAAAATGATCCTAGCGGCCATTAGTTCTCTTATTTTTCTTGGACTATTAGCCATCAGCGCGCCAAACGTGCATGCCGTCGTTACCCACTATCATCATAGCCAATATGAAAATTCAATTACCGTTCATAAAGACGATAGCAACAATGTTTATCATATCAATGGTAAAATTTTTTATTGGAATGATCTGACTCCTGATCAGCAGGAAAAAGTCATGGCGGCGCAAAAGAAAATGCAAAAAGTGCAGCAACAATTTCAGGTTGAAGAAAAGAAATTAAATGCCTTTGCAATGCAAATGCAGGAAAAAGCGCAAGCGATAGAAAATGAAGTCAGCAAGCTTGAACGTGTCAGCGTAAAATTTGATAAAAAAGAAATCAATATGCATGACATTGCTAACGTAGCGGCGGAGTTATCAAAGCTTTCCAGCATTAATGAACAATTAGTTCAGCAAAAGCAATTAGAGATGCAAGATATTGAAGCAAAAATGGCCGCGGTCGATCTATCTTTAATCACAGAATTAGAAACTTACGCAAAAGAGCTTGAACAAGTATTAGTTGCTATTGCCGAAACGCGTTAATCAAACGGCAATAAATTAACATAACTATCTGTTTATCTTTGATAAGATAAAGCCCTACGAGATTTATCCGTAGGGCTTTCATGTTTATTTTTTTCAATTTCTTTACTGTAAATTCAACATAAGTTTCCATTCTTGTTAGCACAGCTTAATCATGACTGCGATTAGCACGAAGCCAATAGGTTAAGTACATAAACACAGCGCCGATCACGATAGCGACACCATTGATTTTTTCGACCAAGATAGAAAATGGGATCACCGTCACTGAAGTCGATTTATCGGTATAAATATCAATAACACTTTGCGTTACACTAAAATATTCACCCAGAGTATTCGCAATATAAGCATGGTCAAAATTAAAATGATAAACCACAAAGCTCTCAACAATCAGTACGATAACAATTGGCAAGGTTGCCCATAAAAAGGGAGCTTTATTGGCAAACATAGACATCAGCATTAACCATGCATATAACGGGAAAAGCCATAAAGTCAGTGGAAGTAAATCAAACCAAATTGAGAACACATGACCAATAATGCCAGCATTTGACCATAAGCCCCATAAAGAAATGTCGTAACCACTTGATAAAATGACACAACCAATAAATGCAAACAGCAGAAAAACAACCAAAGTAACTGTTGCTGCGAGCATGAAAAAGGCAGGTAAAATGATAGCCCCCACGAATAGTTTAACACCAATACTCATCGCGTCTGATACAGGCAGTGAACGCCAAAACAGCACAGATAAATCACGTCGTTCATCAAATAGGCAAGCGATAAAATAATACATTTGCACTAACGCCGATGTGGCAATAAATGGCACAAATAATATCGAAATCATACCAAATGATATTTCAGCGAAACGCTCATTATTGGCTTGCTCCGCCAATCGTTCAATGCGATACATGAAAGACGAGGCATTTATGTCATTGAGTAAATAGCTCAATAACGGAGTGACGATGATCAAGGTTGCTAGAATGATCGGGATCCATAGAAATATTTTCTTATATTCCCAGATTTCTTTTTTGATATTTGTGGTTAGTTGTAAAGTATTCATTAACAAGCCTCCTTCGCCATCACGCCAACAAAAACATCCGCTAAACTTGGTGAACTCACCTTGCCTAGTGACTGTAATTCTTGCCCTTGTGCATTATCAAACAACATACTCGTTAGCCCCATCAGGCTATTGGCATAAAGTGGTTTTAATGCGTTTGCATGCTCAAGCTGCTCTTGTGCCACGGTAACAAGTTTAAAACGCTCTTTAATGTTATCGATACTTTCAACAAGCGCTAATTTGCCGTCTTGAATAAAAGCAACATCCGTTAAGATATGTTCAATTTCTTCAATCTGATGGGTCGTCACTATGATGCATTTATCTTCAGTATAAAAATCTTCTAATAAATGATTATAAAATTGTCTGCGAGTTAAAATGTCGAGGCCTAAAGTAGGCTCATCTAAGACTAAAACTTGTGCATCAACCGCTAAAACTAAGGCAAGATGTAACTGGGTTACCATACCTTTAGATAAGGTTTTCACCTTACTGTTGATTGGAATATTCGTTTTAGCTAAAAAATCTTCGGCTTTTTGACGATGGAAATTTGGGTGAACACCAGCCATATACGTTAGCGCTTGCGACACTTTCAGCCATTTAGGCAGTACAGCAACATCAGAAATATAAGCGACTTCGTTTAGCATTTTGTCGCGGTTATTCTTGGGGTTAAACCCTAAAACATCAATATCGCCTTCAAAGCTAGTTAAGCCGAGCAAGGCTTGTAAACACGTGGTTTTACCTGCTCCATTAGGACCAACTAGCCCTAAAATTTGCCCCGCTTTAATCGATAAATTCACATCGGAAACAACACGCTTATTTCCGTAATGTTTATTTAAATGCTTAATTGAAATTAACGTCGTCATTATTTACCCTCCTTATCGACTAGTTGTTCGGCCAATAGCTGCTTCGCTGATAAATTAAGCCGTGATATTTGCTTTAAAATCACTGGCCATTGTTGAGTAAGAAAGTTTTCGCGCTCTCGAACTAACATGTTCTCGATAACGCCTTCTTTAACAAAGAGTCCTTTACCTCGTTGTTTATCAACAATATTTTCATCTTGTAGCATTTGATACGCCTTAGAAATAGTCATAGGGTTTAACTGATATTGTGCTGCAACCTTTCTCACTGAAGGCAAAGCCTCACCTTCTTTAATGTAACCATCAAGTATTCTGGTGATCACTTGCTGATAAAGCTGCAGATAAATGGGTGTATCTGTATTCCAGTGCTCTGTCATAAGTTAGCTCTCAAACGTCCAAACATAATAGTGTTATACACCACCAACACACTAAAACACAAATCAATCACATGATGAAAATGTAAACAAATGTAATATTGCAAAGCTGAATAACGAACAAATAACAACCAGTTAATTACTAACTAATGGCTAACTAATCACTAAACAACAGCAAAATCCGCGCTTTTTAGCTGTTGTTTAGCCATTTGTTAGTTGTAATTTACTCGTTCGCTTGTTGAAGGGGAATTATTGATTAATGGAATTAGCTGAAGGAACGCATTGCTGCCATAACTGCTCAGCAAATGCTGACGTTGTTAACTTAGGCTCATTTGCTAACCAAGAAACAAGCTCTTGCGCCACGTTTGGAAATCTGACTTGTTTTTGTGTCGGCAAATGATGCAGCCAGTGCGAAATAACGATTTCATCAAGCTCTAACATCACTTGACCGTAGCCCAACTGTTGCAAAGAAAGCGCGTTAGACTCTTGCTCCATTTGTCCTTTAATTGGCTTAGTCAAAATAGGAATACCAAGATGAATGCATTCACTATTGAGTTCAAAACCACTGTTGCAAATGACCGCACTGGCATTTTTCAGATCGGTTTTAAAGCCATGATAACTGGCAGGTTTTAAATGAACATTGCCGTACTGCTCATCCTTGTTATCTTGCGCATATTGAATAAAATCAAAGCTATGAAATTGACTGAGCATATCTGTCACGTATTGCTGATCTTCAAACGGTAAATACACTAAAATCGCGCCTAAATCTTTGCTGCTTTTTAATTCCACATCAATAATGGGCGGTAAAACATTGTCATTATAAGGTGACCAATGTAAGCCGAAAGATTGCTGAGCAGGCGCAAAATATTGCATGATTTTTTGTGCAATATAGCTCTCACCTGTGATAGGCGTTTTATCACCAAAAGCATATTGATGCCCTATTGCTAACGCATTTTTATTCGCTAACTTAGCAGCCCAAGCGGTAATGGGTTCAAAATCAGTAATGATCAAATCGTAGGTGGTTAAATCTAACGTTAAAATGTCTTTCATAAACCGAAAGATATTATTTGTTAACATCGTTTGAACATAGTCGATGTTACCATCTTTGGTTTTAAACGTTAATCCTGGCAGGTGGATAAAGTCGCCAAAAACTTCCATATCAAATAGCTTGTCTTTTTCTCTACCAGAGAAAAGGTAGGTTACCTCAACATTAGCTTGTTGAAGATATTTTGCCATCACTCTTGAGCGAGAAATATGACCATTACCGGTCGCTTGAATACCATAAAGAATTTTCATGAATCATCCATTTTCATTTGATAAAACTAATACCACAACAATTAATTCCACAACAACCAATTCCACTACAACCAATTCCACTACAACTAATTCCAATACGGTTCATGCCAACATCATTAATACAGCCACAACGAAATACATCTCTATTATTTAGTACACAAGAAAGTAAGCGATATAAGTGCCTAAAGAAGCACCAGCGATAATATCTGTTGGAAAATGCACACCTAACACCACACGAGACATTGCCACCATTGACGCCCAAATATATAAAGGCAGAGCCGATAAACCTATGGTCATTAACGCTAAACTTGCTAATAAAAATGCCGCCATGGTGTGCCCAGAAGGAAAACTAAATTTGTCAGAAGCCGTCACTACACTGGTAAAGTCAGGCACTACTTCAGGTGGTCTTCTGCGTTTTAAAACATTTTTCAGAATAAAGTACATCGGCCGCTCAACTGAAAATGCAATTGCCGTTAAGATAAAAAATTCTTTCCCTGCTTGAGGCGAAATCCCCCAATACACAAGAGGAAAAAGCAACTGCACGTAGCCATCGCCAGAACGAGAGATAATTCGATTAAATGACATGAAGTGTGGAAAGTAGCGTGACTTGCGACACCACAACAAAATACGTAAATCGACTGAGTAAATGTTTTTAAGCATTGTCATAATCCTCAAGTTATATGGGTTGTGTGACAAACTCATGACATATTTTTGGTAGTAAGATGACAGTGCTAATTTAGCTATTTTTGAATTGATAGCTTGCACCGACAACTGCATACCTCGTTTTTCTTAGTGCTAATTAATTATCGATATAACGTTGACGTTTTTTATCTTTTAGTAATTCAATATCCACCAGAACCAAACCATCTATGCAATCAGAAAAATCGCGGTCAACACCAAAATCAAGAAACTGCACCCCGCCTGGTTTTGTTAATTCACTGTATTGTTTAAATAATGTCGGTACTGCTGTTCCCATATTCGCGAGTAAATGTTTTAAGCGCGTAAAATCCGCTTTGTAATCATCGCCTGAAAACTGCATTTTTAATGCGTCAATAATGGATTGTTCAAAGGTAAATGGAGAACGTGATGGCGCCAAATTCAGCTCATTGCCAAAATACAATTGATAGAAATACACCAATAACTCTTTTGCCGCTTGCGGCAGAGCATTACTGATACTGACAGGGCCAAATAAATAACGATATTGGGGATATTTTTTGATAAATGCCCCGATGCCAAACCATAAATAATCAAGACTGCGTTTCCCCCAATATTTGGGTTGAACAAAACTTCGGCCTAGCTCTAAACCTTGTGACAAATAAGGGGTCATTTCATCACTTAACGAAAATAAAGAATGGCTATACAAACCTTCCAATCCTTTATTTTTAATGATCTCTTGTGTATCAGCTAAACGATAAGCGCCAACGATTTCTAAATCACCTTCATCCCATAAAATCAGATGTAAATAATCTTTATCGTACTTATCAATGTCTCGCCGTAAATTGGAGCCTTCACCTACCGCCCTAAAAGCTTGCTCACGTAATATGCCAATTTCTCGCATGATGACATCACTGTCGGATAAACGATAAAGGTATATTATTTTTCCGTCTTGTGTTGTACCAAGATATTCG
>DAINNQ010000116.1:0-7658 GCA_036735825.1 Alteromonadaceae bacterium
ATGAGACAGGCAGGACGTTATTTACCAGAATATAAAGAAACGCGTAAAGATGCGGGTGACTTTATGGCCTTGTGTCGCAATACTGAACTTGCAACTGAGGTCACTATTCAACCATTACGTCGCTTTCCATTAGATGCCGCTATTTTATTCAGTGATATTTTAACCATTCCAGATGCTATGGGCTTAGGTTTGTATTTTGAAACAGGCGAAGGACCAAAATTTGAGCGTCCAATTACGTGTAAAGCCGATGTGGATAAAATCGGTCATCCTGATCCTGAAGGCGAATTACAATATGTGATGAATGCCGTGCGTTCAATTCGCAAAGAATTAAAAGGCCAAGTACCGTTAATTGGTTTTTCAGGTAGCCCATGGACATTAGCGACTTATATGGTTGAAGGTGGCAGTTCTAAAGCGTTCACAAAAATTAAAAAGATGATGTACGCTGAGCCACAAACATTACATTTGCTATTAGATAAGCTGGCTGATTCAGTGATTTCGTATTTGAATGCGCAAATTGCTGCTGGTGCGCAATCTGTGATGGTATTTGATACTTGGGGTGGCGTATTGTCACCGCGCGATTATAAAGAGTTTTCATTACACTATATGGCGAAAATTGTTGACGGTTTAACCCGTGAAAATGATGGTCGTAAAGTGCCAGTGACTTTATTTACTAAAAATGGCGGTATGTGGTTAGAAGATATTGTTGCAACAGGTTGTGATGGTGTTGGTCTGGATTGGACAATTAACATTGAAAATGCCAAAGCACGTGTGGGCGACAAAGTTGCTTTGCAAGGTAATATGGACCCGTCAATGCTGTATGCGCCGGTTGAGCGTATTGAAGAAGAAGTTGCTACTATTCTTAAAGGGTTTGGTGAAGGCGGAACAGGACATGTCTTTAACTTAGGTCATGGTATTCATCCTGATGTGAACCCTGAACATGCAGGTCACTTTATTGAAGCGGTTCATCGTTTAAGCAAGCCATATCATAAATAATTTAATGTATTGCCTCGATTGAGAAAGGAGCTGCGGCTCCTTTTTTGTTATCTGCTTTTAAAAATTTTGAGTATGATGCTAGATTCTCAGTTGAAGAAATGGAGATGGTGATGATTAAAAAAATAGGATCATTAATGTTACTAGGAAGTATTGGTATGTCTTGTCAAAGCCAGAGTGAGCTACCACTAAAAGAACAGAATCCACCAATAACAGCGCAAAATCCTACAACAACAGTGCATAGTGATGAGCCATTAACAATGCCAAAAACAGTACATGAACAGCAAGTATGGCATCAGGCAACGGTAAAATATTTTAACCTTGAAGGAGGATTTTACGGATTAATTACGCACGATGGTCAGCGTTTATTGCCGTTAAAACTCGTAAAGGAATTCCGTCAAGAGGGTGCAATAGTCAAGGTAAAAGGACAATTTAAGCGAGATGTTATCACCACGAAACAATGGGGTATTCCGTTTGAAATAGAAGATATTATATTAATAAAAGCTGGAAGAGTTAAAGTTCAATCGCAGTAATGAACTGCAAAGCGGATAGCCACTAGCCAATTTATTAATTGAACTAAATAATTCTTACTTTTGGCATTATTGACAAGTTAATGGCTGTTTTAATATCGCTAATTGCGCTTGCTCGCCTGTGAAGGTAACTTGGTAAAGCATTTGGTATTCTTGCTCTGTTATCGATTCAACAGACGTATTGGCAATTAATGCGGTTAACTCAGGTGTAGTATTGCTATGACCAACGATTAAACTCGTTTTTTTCGCTTGTTTTATTTTGGCAGCAAAAGTTTCTAAATCGCTTGGAGAGTAGCTTTTAACCGTTAAATTTAATTGTTTTGCTAATGGTGCTGCCGTTTGCTCTGTACGAGTATATTGGGTGCTGTATATATGCGTGATATTCGCCTTTTCAAGCATTAGAGCAAGTTGCTCAGCACGTTGTTGGCCGCATTGAGTTAATGGCGGATTTTTAACATCTAATTGTTTTTCTGCATGACGAACTAAATAGACGCTAAAGCTGTCGTTCGCATGACTATGAAAAGAAAATAAGCAATTCATCAAAGTAACTAACAGTAGAGATTTTATGAATGCTATTGTGATTAATTTCATGAGTTACCTATTTTCTTGTTCTTTCTTTTTCTCTGTTTTTTTAACTATTGAGATAAATTCTTTAGTTAAAACTATTTACATTAAAAAAGTCGATTCAAACCATTTAACGCCGCAACCCTAAAGGCTTCAGCCATTGTTGGGTAGTTAAACGTTGTGTTAACAAAGTATTCAATAGTATTGCCACCATCTTTTTGCTGCATAATGGCTTGACCAATGTGAATGATCTCCGCTGCATTTTCACCAAAACAATGAATACCCAAAATTTCTTTAGTTTCTCTATGGAATAAAATCTTCAACGAACCGACTAAACTATTGGCAATTTGTGCCCGCGCCAAATGCTTAAATTGTGAACGACCCACTTCATAAGGAATTTTGGCTTCGGTGAGTTCTTGTTCTGTTTTACCAACAGAGCTGATCTCCGGAATGGTGTAAATTCCCGTTGGAATATCGGCAATGAGTTTTGCCGTGCTTTGGTGATCTATCATCGCAGAAGCGGCTAAACGGCCTTGATCATACGCAGCACTGGCTAAACTTGGATAACCTATTACATCACCTACAGCATAAATATTGTCAACCGCCGTTTGATACTGGTCGTTCACTTTTAATTGCCCTCGACCATCTGCTTTTAATCCTGCATTTTCAAGGCAAAGATCTGCTGTATTACCTGTTCGACCGTTTGCCCATAACAAACAATCGGCTTTCATTTTTTTGCCTGACTCTAAATGCACAACTACTGAGTCATCATTGGCTTCTACACGCGCAATTTGTTCACCATGACGAATAACAACACCGTTATTCCATAAGTGATAACTTAATGAGTCTGACATTTCATCATCAAGAAAAGACAATAAGCGATCACGAGTATTGATCAAATCAACTTTAACGCCGAGCCCTCTAAATATTGAGGCATATTCACTACCAATGACTCCAGCGCCGTAGATGATAATTGAACGAGGATCATGGGTAAGCGATAAAATAGTGTCTGAGTCATAGACTCTATTGTGAGTAAAGTCGATGTCGCTTGGTCGATAAGGATGTGAGCCAGTAGCAATCACAATTTGCTTAGCGGTCACTTGCTCAACAGAACCGTCATTTTTAACAATTTTTAAGGTATTCTTGTCAATAAATGAAGCAACGCCAACAATATGTTCCACACGGTTGCGATCGTAAAAACCACTGCGTAATTGTACTTGTTTTCTGATTACTGCAGAGGCATGTTTTAATATGCGAGGAAAAGTTAAACGTTTAGCTTTTTCGTGGCCACGAAATAAAGGGTTTGAATTGTATTCGATTAAACGACTAACACTTTGACGTAAAGCTTTTGAAGGAATTGTGCCCCAATGCGTGCAGCCACCACCAACATCTTTATAACGCTCAACAATGGCAACTTTTTTGTCTTTTTTAGACAGTTCCATTGCGGTGCCTTCACCACCTGGGCCAGTACCGATAATAATTGCGTCAAAATCGTAAGTTGATTTTTGTTTTTTACTTGATGGTGAAGAAGTTTGCTTAGCCAAGAAGAGCACCTCAATTTCTACATGATTTATGAGTAAAAATTCTAGCAGGAATTGAGGTGTAGGTAACTAATAAATTGTTTTTATGCTAGTTTCTCGATAAAAAACTGCCAACTTCTTTGTTGTTCAATCAAACGGGATTTTAATTCTTGGTATTGTGCCACTAATTCAGATTGTTCAACATCAGCAATGAGCTTGTCACGCTTGGCGGTGATCAACGCTTTTTTAACATCGTAATATTCGTTGATCTTAAGAATTAATGAATCATATTCCGTTTGTAAACGTTCTAATAATTGCTCAGCATTTGGGTGTGCAATTAACTTTTTCTGGTTTTGTTTAAAGATCATCGATAAACGAGCTTTTTCGATTTTATCTTCTGGGCTTTTTCGTAATTTATAAGTTAATCCTAAATACTCACAGCTTTTGATTAGCCATTTTGTCGGATCAAAATGCCACCAACGAATACCATTTCTATAGTCGTTTTCAAAAATATGGTGAAAATTATGATAACCCTCTCCAAACGTTAAGAAAGCAAGAAAGCCATTATCACGTGCGGTATTTTTTTCGGTATAGGTTTGTTTGCCCCAAATATGGGCCAGTGAATTGATGAAAAATGTTGTATGGTGACTTAATACTAATCTTAAAAAACCCACCAACAATAAGCTATTAATTAGGTCGCCATGCCATAAACCAAAAGCGATCGGCACACCAAAATTCATCCCTATGGTTAATAATAAATAATGTTTATGTTGCCAATTTACAATTGGATCTTTTTGTAAGTCGCGAACATTATCGTAATTGGTGTAGCGATGAGCTTGATATTCACGCAGCATCCAGCCAATGTGCGAATACCAAAAACCACGTTTAGCGGAATAAGGGTCAACATCATTATTATCAACATGCTTGTGATGAACACGATGATCAGATGACCAATGCAATATGCTGTTTTGCAAGGCAAAAGCTCCACCTAAGGCATAAATAATTCTCAGTGACCAATGCGCTTGATAGGTTTTATGTGACCAGAGTCTATGATATCCAGCGGTGATCGACATGCCACAATAAATAAAGCAAATAATTGCCATGGAAATTTCAGTGCTATCAAATCCATGTGTGTAAGCACGATAAGGCACAGCAATTGCGGCGAATAAAAAGGTGATTAAGAAAACACTTATATTTAGCCAAATGAGTTTAGGTTTCTTCATGAATGATCCAGAAAACTTGTAATTAACACATGAAATTCAGTGTACACGTGTACGCTATTTTAGTTGTCGTACCAGATGAGTCAAGAAATTATTGATAAAATTTTTATGACATTATTCAAGCTTAAGATAAGTGCTGGTAATGAAACATTATTTTAGTATCATATTAAGCAATATTAGGTTTGGAAAATGTTATGAGTGGTATAAGAGCCCAACAAAAAGAAAAAACACGTCGCCAATTAATTGATGCTGCATTAGGTCAATTAAGTAGTGAGCGTAGTTTTTCTAGTTTAAGTCTACGTGAAGTAGCTAAAGAAGCAGGGCTTGCACCCACCTCATTTTATCGTCATTTTTCTGATATGGATGAGCTGGGTTTAACCTTAGTAGATGAAGCGGGTTTAACTCTACGTCAATTAATGAGACAAGCGCGTCAACGTATCGAAAAGGGTGGCTCAGTTATTCAAATTTCCGTTCATACCTTTATGGAGTTCATTGAAGATAACGGCAATATTTTTCGATTATTATTACGAGAGCGTTCAGGCACATCTGCCGCTTTTCGCTCCGCGGTTAATCGAGAGATCAGTTACTTTACCTTAGAGCTATGTGATTACTTGCAGCAAGCAAATAAATTAGATGTTGAAGTGGCTTATTTGCAGGCTAATGCCGCTGTGACTATTGTGTTTAGCGCGGGTTCTGATGCCCTTGATGCAGATAAACGAGAGCGAGAACAATTGGCTTATCGCACCATTCAGCAATTACGTTTTATCGCCCGCGGCGCTATGGAATTAGCACAGCGCATTGATTCAAGTAAAACCTAATATTCTATTAACGTTTATTTTTCTCTTTCTCTTTAACGCTTAGTTAGGGTTACACCTGTTTCAATGTGATGCGTGTATGGGAATTGATCAAATAACGCCGTTTTAACAATGCGATGTGTTTTAGTTAATTCTTGTAGGTTTTCTTTCAGTGTTTCAGGATTACATGAAATATAAACAATATCGTTAAAGCGACTAACTAATTCAATACTTTGTGGATCTAGTCCTGCTCTTGGTGGATCAACTAATACGGTATCAAACTTATAATCGGTTAAATCAAAATCGGCTAAACGGCGAAATGTTCTCTCTCCTGTCATTGCTTGGCTAAATTCTTCACTCGACATACGAACAATATCAATATTATCGATGTTATTTGCCGCAATATTTATTTGCGCAGACTTAACCGAAGTTTTAGAAATTTCAGTACCTAAAACACGATCAAAATTTTTCGCTAGCGCAATACTGAAATTACCATTGCCACAATATAGCTCAACTAAATCACCTCTTTTATTGGCTGTGGCTTGTTGTGCCCATAGCAACATTTTCTCATTTACTTTAGCATTTGGTTGAGTGAAGCTATTTTCAACTTGTTGGTAAGTAAGTACTTGGTCGCCAACATTGAGTTGCTCCATCACGAAATCTTGCTCAATCACAATCTTTTGTTTTTTAGCTCGGCCAATAATATTAACAGGGCAAATTTTAGCAAGTTTATTTTTTAACTCTTCTGCAAGTGCTGACCATTGTTCATTTAATTGCTTGTGATATAACAAGCTGATAACGGCTTCACCGCTTAAGGTGGCTAAAAAGTCGACTTGGAATAAACGCTCCCGCAAAATGCTAACATCACGAATATTGTCTAATAACGCAGTCATTAACTGATTTATTAACTCAGATGCAACAGGAAAGTGCTCTACCTTAAACTTTTGCTTTGTCTGTTGATCAAACATGATGTAATAAAGATCATCACCTTCATGCCAAAGCCTAAATTCTGCACGTTGGCGATAATGAATGGGCTCAGAAGTAAATATTTCAAATTCAGGTAAGTTTAAATCGGCAAACAATTTAGTCATATCATCTTGTTTTGCAAGTAATTGCTCATTATAACGAGTGGGATCTATATGACTAAACATGAAAAACCTTATTAATAGTAAACTGTAGGACGATATAAAGGGCGCAAATTTTAGCGACTGTGCTCACTTTGTCTAGCGCTATTTTAGATTATTGAATCGTAATTGTCTTTTACTGGTTAATGTAATGCCAAGAGTAAAGGGAGAACGAATAGAAGAATTAAATTTTCAAAGAGTAATAGTTAAATAATAAGGTGCTTTAATAAAATAACGCTTTGGTAATTAACAACGTGAAGCTTAGAAGGAGCTTATAAAAAAAAGCCGCATGGTGCGGCTCTTCGTTTCATTCTAATATGACTTATTCATCATCGTCAGATTTTTCAGGTCGCTCTTTCGCTTCGCGAACTTTTAAAGTTCGTTGCTGAAATTCAGAATCGTTTAATTTTTTAATGGCATTGTCAGCATCAGCAGCAGACATTTCGACAAAACCAAAACCTCTTCTTTTACCTGTGTGCTTATCTTTCATTAATCGAACAGAGTGCACATTACCGTAATCAGAAAATAACGCTCTAACGGCACCTTCATTTGCTCTATAAGGAAGGTTACCCACATAAAGTGTACTTACTTCACCGTCTGCAGATTCTTGTTCAGAAAAACTTTGTCCACCAAATAATGGTGATAAAAATGCAGCGATGAAAACAATGGCAGCAACGGTTGTTGCCGTAAACTCGATAAAAGTAGCGCTAAAATAAGCAATTACAGCTAATACTAACGCAACAATAACGTTTAAAATTTTCGGAGAATTCATAAATGATACCTAATTATTATTTTTAAAAATCACAAAATTGCAATTACATGTTACCCAGCTTTCAGTAATGTGCAAGAATAAGTGCAATTTTTATTCAGTATTATCAATCAGTAAATCTACTTTAAACATGTCGCCTTTGAATCA
>DAINNQ010000117.1:0-7643 GCA_036735825.1 Alteromonadaceae bacterium
CTGGCGGTATAACACTGCCAATAAATATTACTATTAAAAAAAATTGTA
This sequence comes from Alteromonadaceae bacterium, assembly GCA_036735825.1. GTDB lineage: Bacteria > Pseudomonadota > Gammaproteobacteria > Enterobacterales > Alteromonadaceae > DAINNQ01. Next base: position 49 of record DAINNQ010000117.1, read on the forward strand.
AAGTGCTGCGGGTGTTTTCGAACTTCACCCAACCACGATGGAGTATTTTATTTAACGCGTAATATGTTAAATAGGCTTGTAAAAGTCCTGCGATTGTATGAGATAAAATAACGTAAATTTGAGTGTAATGATTTTCAAACGCCCAATAGCTTAGTTCTTCTATACGCCAATAGTCTATAGTGGAAGCAATCAATAAGGCAAAGATTAAACCAGGTAGTATCTGTCTCCCCCATATAGCTACACATGCTAATGCTAAACCTGAAGCAGGGTAGATGTGAATATAGTAACCGCTAAGGTAGCTTTGAAGGTAACTATCTACCCATACAAGAGCAACGTAAATGCATATAAAAAGAAGATTTTTTTTCATGTTAAAACGCGAATAGACTAAATGAGATGTGCCAAGTTTAATCGATATGGACTGATATAGCAACAAAATCGATTAAAACGATGTAAGCGCTTGATGTCTCATTAGAATGTTATATACTGCGATTAGTCATATATGTCGGCAATATTAATTAATGGAATATACAAAAGTACTTACCCCAACAGAAGCTGCTAAATTGTTAATGATTTCGCCTATAACACTAAGGCAGTGGGCTCAAAAAGATAAAATAAAGTCTCATACTACCTTAGGTGGTCATCGTCGGTTTTTTTATGGGGATCTAGTAAAGTTTGCCAATGAAATGAACATAACGTTACTACAAAAAAATGGTGAACAGGCTTCACATATTGCTAAAATTCTTGTTGTAGATGATGAGAAATCATTTGCTCAAATGTTTGAAATCACCCTCAAAAAGAAAAACCCAAAATGGCAAGTGTCATTGGCCTATGATGGATTTGAGGCGGGTTTAAAGACGCAGCAATTACATCCAGACATTATTTTCGTTGATTTGTTATTACCAGGGATACTCGGTGATGAGTTGTGCCGAAATATAAAGTCAAACCCAGAGCTTTCAGCTATTCGAATTGTTGGTATGACAGGAAATATGGCTAAAGAAAATACGGAAAGCTTTTTAAAAGCTGGTGCAGAAGATGTGATTGAGAAGCCTATTGATTTTGATAAAGTCTTCAAATTGTTAGGTTAACCACTAATTGGTTAACACTATCAAAGCTAATAATTTATACCTTTATAATTACTGTTAGTACGATAAACCTCCTCGTTAAATACCCTTCAAAGTGAATATTGTTTTTTGCATAGGTATGCAAAAAACAATATTTGACATCGATTCAATCGATTTGATAGGATGCACGGCCATATCGATTTAATCGTATTTTGAGGTTTTTTATAGATGCCGTACTCACATAGTTATGTTAACGAAGAAGTAATGTATTCTGATGGTGAACAGTTGATTTCAACTACGGATACATCAGGTAGGATTACTTCAGCTAATAAGGCGTTTTGCGCTGTTGCTGGTTATACAGAAGAGGAGTTGATTGGTAAACCTCATAATGTTATTCGACATAAAGATATGCCTAAGGCGGCATTTGAAGACTTGTGGAGCAAATTAAGAAAAAATCAACCATGGATTGGCTTAGTCAAAAATAGAACTAAGTGTGGTCGTTATTACTGGGTTAGTGCATTTGTTACCCCTATATACGAAAATGGGCAAGTTGTTGGCTATCAATCAGTACGAACTAAACCAAGTCGTGAAGATGTTGCAAGGGCTCATGCACTTTATTCAGGTAAAACGAGTCTAAAAACTAAACTCTCGAAATTGCTCTTTTCTCAATCGACTATAGCTTGCTTTCCTGTTATTCCATTTATCTTGGGTGCACTTGCAATGCATTTAGTGACAGAAGAACCTTTATTTTCAATAGCTTTTGCTCTAGCCATGCTAGTTTTGTGTGCTATTTATCTTGTTAATATTAACCAAATAACAAAACTAGCAACATTGGCTCAGTCTATATTTAATAGCCCTTTGATCGCCTTGAGCTATAGTTCACTATCGCCAAAATTATCTCAAATAGAAACCTCAATTAAATTCTTAGAAGCAAAGTCAATTACGATTCTTGGGCGAATAAGTAGTACGTCTAATCGAATATCTAATAACGTAGATAATCTGAAAAGAATTACCGATGATGTAGAAGCTGGAACACTGTCTCAGCAAGCTCAAATTGAACAAATCGCTACCGCAATGGAAGAAATGGTAACAACGGTAGAAGACATTGCTAAAAACACTTTAGAAACTTCAAACTTTACTGAAGAAGCAAGTGTATTAAGTGATAATTGCAGTGATTCAATTACCAACACGTCAAACTCTTTAAATATTCTTGCTGATAAAGTTGAACACTCTGCGAGTTCTGCCGAACAGCTCAACGAACAAGCCAAAAATATTGAGGAAGTGATCAATGTGATCCGAACAATTACGGATCAAACTGGTCTACTCGCGCTAAATGCGGCAATAGAAGCTGCTAGGGCTGGTGAACAAGGAAGAGGCTTCGCTGTTGTTGCAGACGAAGTTAGAGCGCTTGCTCAGAAAACAACACAATCAACCGTTGAAATTGAAAGTACTATTGAAGCTATTCAAAACAGTATCTCGCGCTGGGTTGTCGACATGCAAGAAACACGTGACGATGCTAAGCAAAGGGTCTCTGAAATGACAAGTAATTCTGATCTAGTTCACCAACAAAAGCAACTAATGACAGAAGTTTTAGGACAAAGTATTCAGGTGTCTTCTGCCACTGAAGAGCAAGGTGTTGTCGCCAAAGAAATTAATCGAAACATTCATGAAATAAACAGTGTAGCGCTATCAAATACAGAGTCTACCGTCGTTTTACAAAAAAACATTTTATCGTTAGATGAAGCAAGCCAAGAAATGCATTCTTTGGTTCGAAGCTTTGACGCTTGTTAATATCAGGGAGAATAGAAAATGTCTAATTGTATGCTTACGATGTCTAGTGGTAAAGACGATAATTTGCCTCTTAGTATTATTGAAAACATCAGTGATGCTGTAATAATAACCGACCCTAATAGCACAATCTTATATGTGAATAAACAGTTCACTGCGCTTACGGGATATCAAAAATCTGAAGTTATCGGACAAAAACCATCAATTTTAAAGTCTGGTATTCAAGATGATGCTTTCTATGAAGAAATGTGGTCTACCCTTCTAAATACTGGTGAATGGTCTTCACACTTATGGAATAAGCGTAAAAATGGGAAACTTTATCTTGAATTTCAAACAATAACCGCTTATCACAATAATATAGGTGAATTAACTCACTACATCGCAACGTTTCAGGACTGTACTGAAGAACTGAATAAAGATCGTCAAAAAACATATCAAGAATCTTACGATAACTTAACATTTTTACCCAACAAAAAAAGGCTATATGAATTCGTTGAGAAAAAAGTTAAAGAATTTGACGACTTCTCTGTCATAGTATTTCATGCTGCTCACTTGTCTAGAATTAATCGAAATTTTGGCTTAGATACCGGAGATCAGTTTCTACAAATTATTGCAGGTAGACTGAGCCAATTAGGAGCTGTTAAAGGTTTTTTAGCTAGAACTGGGGGAGATAAGTTTGTTGTCGTCACCTCTTATGCTTTACAGGGGCAAGGTACAGGTAAAGTCATCTCAAATATTATAGACGATGTAGAAAAGCCTATGTCTATAAAAGAAGAGTGTATATTGCCATTTATTGAGGTTGGTATTTCACATTTCCCACAGCATGGAACTTCGGCAAGGAAAATAATTGAAAATGCCGAAATTGCTTTATATAACAGAAGCAAGCAATCATCTTACTCATTATATGAAGTGCAAGTGTCTCAAAATGATGACGAAGACTTCATATTAGCTCAAAAAATTAAAAGTGCACTAAAAAATCAATCGTTCGAAGTACATTATCAACCTCAATACGACACTAAAAATAAAAAAGTGATTGGAGCGGAAGCACTTATTCGCTGGCATAAAGATGGCCGTTATCTACCTCCTAATATTTTCTTAACTGTTGCAGAAAAATATTACCTAATTGAAAGTATTGATATGTACGTTTTTAAAAAGGTATTTGCTGATATAGAGCAAGCCAAAAAAACGGGCATTAAGTTACCAAAAATATCGATAAATCTTGCTGAAACACTTATTCCTATTGCAACTCTCGTCGCTCTTATGAATAGGTATTCTGTAAATGGCGACGATTTTGAAGTGGAATTAACTGAAGGAGTAACTTCACAAGAAAGTGGGATTTTTGCTAAATACATTAAACAGCTAAAAGAGTTACGTGTTTCTACAGCAATAGATGACTTTGGCACTGGCTTTTCTTCGCTTGCGCGTTTAAAAGCTCTTCCATTTGATAAATTAAAAATTGATAAGCAATTTGTTGACGATGTTGTTGAATGTCCAAAGGAGCGGCGAGTACTTGAAGCGATTGTAGATATTGGCAATGTGTTAAATAAAACCATTATTATTGAAGGAGTAGAAAATGCCGCTCAGGTTTCGGTGCTCCAAAAGTTAAATTGTAATTTGATTCAAGGTTATTTTTTCAGTAAAGCCATCCCGCTTCACGAGTTAATAGAATTATACGACCATCAAGTTGTATATATTGCGTAGTTTTATGGGTTGTTGTCTTTTAATGCTTACAAAAAGTCTTCAATGGTCAATATCTTATTCATTTGCCACTCTAAAATAAATAGATGCTTTTTAACTAAAAGAGCGGTCAAAGGGAAATATGGACGATATTGTAAAAAAAAAATTGTTTACAGAAAACGAAAGCTATTCAACACAACCAATAGATGCAAGTTGGCTTCGTTTGATCTATTTGGCAATGAAAAATAAAGGCCTACCCACAAATATTATCTTTGAAGCTTTAGAGATCAATGTAAAAGAACTTAACTCTCTAGAATATGTAGAGCAGTCCGTTATTTGCCAACTTTATGATCAAGTTGAACACCTAGGGTACTTAAATGATCTTCCATCAGCTGTCGCTGATATATTTCAAATTCCATTTTTACGTTACTCTGCACACTCTCCTTTCGAAGCAAATACGCTAAAAGAAATGATCTACGAAATGTCTAATATGGCGTCTCAAATAACGCAGCTTGTTAGAACGAAAATTCTACATGATGGCGACTTTATACAGTTAAGTTTTAGCTCTTCCATAAACGAATATCAACTAAACAAAGTTTCAATAGAAATAGGCATTAATATAGCGTTAAAAATAGCCTTCCAAATTTTTCCTCATATAAATGGTGGGATAGCTAACATAATTTTACCACGAGAAACCTATAAGGAAGAGTTAGAGTATATCAATGATATTCCAGTAATTTACTGCAACAAAAATACTTATAGCATTGTATTTCACAAAATGTTATCTCAAACAAAGAATATTTTTGCGGTTAACAAAGTGAATGACTTTTCATCATCTCTGTCTTTAATAGAGAACAGAGATAATTTAAATGTACTTTCTAATGTACAAGCAATTATTAAAAATCATATTCGAGAGCCTGAACTGAATATTGACTTTGTTGCAAATAAGATAAATACCAGTGCAAAGACGATTCAAAGGCGCTTAAGTAGCCTCAACAAAAACTTTACTATGCTGGTTCAACAACATAAAGTAGAACAAGCAATATTCCTCCTCAATCAATCTAAATTATCAATTAAGCAAATAGCTTTTGAACTTGGATTTAACTCTACCTCTAGTTTTTCTAGGGCCTTCAAAAGCTGGAAAAAGCTGACCCCGTCTAACTACCTAGCCAGTAGTGATAAATCAAAAATATCGAAGCCGTAATTTGGTCTTGTCATGATTAAACTAGCATTTAAACTTGAAGAAAATGTATCCCTATTTAACAAAATATTGGATTCATTGCCTATTCCTGCAGTCTTGTTTAATGAAGATCATGAGTTGATTCATATTAATAATGAATTTATCGAATGGTTCATGATCAATGACTTATCAAATGATCATAAATCTTTCAAAGATAAAATTGACGAGCTACTTTCTAACGAACTTAACGCAATACTTGACGATGTAGGCTCACATAACGATAACTACAAAAAAGATATTCTTATCAGAACCAAAACTAAGCACCATGAAAACTGTTTAGCATCATGTAAACGGCTGATATTAGTTGATGGGCTTGATGGGCTTATTCTTTTTTTTCAAAATAAGGAGGAACCTGAAAAAGAGCTTCTTTATTATAAAGAAAAAGCACATTTTGATAATTTAACTCAAATACTAAATAGATTTGGCTTTTATGAAGCCATTGAAAACACTGTTTTAGAACACTCATTCGGTCAGCAGATGAGTGCTATCGTCTTAGGTGATCTAGATAATTTAAAGAAAATAAATGACATACATGGTCACTCATTTGGCGATAAAGCGATAAAGTCTGCCGTTAAAGGAATGACTATGTCATTAAGAGATAATGATATTATTGCGCGCTGGGGAGGAGATGAATTTATCATACTACTGACCAATGTGTATTCATTGAATCATGTTAATAAATTGATGAAGCGAATAACTGTTAATGTAAAGGCATGTTCCCATGAAAACAAAGTCCCAATTAGTATTTCTCTCGGTGCCGCACTTTGGAAAGAAGATGGAAATAATTTACACGATTTAATCGAAGTCGCAGATAAACGAATGTATAAACAAAAATCAATTAATCGTTTCTTAAACTAGACCTTAACTTTTTCTACTTAACTCGGTTCAATAATTAAGTAATTTCTCTTTGTTATTGATAACCCAAAGATAAAAACGCTATACCAAGCTATTAAGCCTTATCAAAAACACCTCAAATATTTATCACGTTAATAAACTTCCTTGCTAAAGCATTTCATGTTTCCCATTCATTTTTACAGTTTATACCGCTAAAACTATTATTTAATACTTGATAAAATCGATTAAAAGAATATAATCGATTAAATCGATGCTAGCATTAATTTGTATTTATTCTCTCAATAAACAGTCAAAACTAGAGAGTAAAAAATTTACATTAGGTAATAAAGCAACAAAGAACTGAGTTGTACTGAATTACCCCATAAAAGACAGAAAAATAACGTTATGAAAATTTCCACCCCTTCTTTTAATGATGATCGCTTTATGGCCGATATCAGAAAACTTATCACGCAACCTTCAGTTAATGAAGCGCCAATTTGCGCTCAATGTTGTTTTAATTTTTCTGATTATGGGAGTGAATCAGCTAATGATATCTGTTCAATGAATTGTCAATACGCATCACAGAACTTGTCTAGCGATCCCAAAAGATATCCAATAGAACAAAATATTGTACCTATTGTTTATGCTCTATCTTCACTTAAAGTAACTGTCCCATGCTGGAGTTGTGAAGGACATGTCAATAATGAAGGAATATTAACTAAACTACCGCAGACATGGTTTTATTCTGCCTCTAGTATTTACACAAAACTTATTTCTGAAGCTTTGTCTGCTTTGAAGAATCAACGTCAACTGACTTATGAATGGGTGATTATAATATTGCCTTACTCACAATCTAAATTTTTAGTTACTTATAGTATTGAACCTAAGTATTCAGACATCAATAGTCTCGAGTTAGTTGCTTTACATGAGGATATTTTAACTATTGGTGCAAATCTTAGACATGACGTTATTACATTAGCTAAGAAGTACTAAAT
>DAINNQ010000118.1:0-5903 GCA_036735825.1 Alteromonadaceae bacterium
TAGCATATTTATTAGCATCACCAAGCAAAATGGCTGACGTTATCGCTTCATACAGAATTTTGTAAATATCTGACTGAAGCTGATAATTGAGCGTTTTTTCATTTAAATCGAAATGATATTGCACTTTAATATGGTGTTTTTTATATAAGTATTCGAGCAAAAATGGGATCGCTGTTGAAAGCTGCTTGCCATCAAGGTTATTGGGTTCTTTATCAATAGCGTGTTTTTTTAATTGCTCAATACTGCTTTGTAAAATACTTTTTACTTCTTGTGCTTGAGAAGAACTGTCAGTGTTTTCTGATTTATTCAGTACATTCAGCGCATGAAATAAATTCCTACTAACATCAAGAGATAGACGATTTTTGTGTAGGCTTTCTTCGCTTAACAAAGCATAAATATGTCTTATCGAGCGCTCGCGTAAATATAATAACCATACCGTAAGAATGACTAAGCCGATGAAAATAACTAAATAGATAATGCGTATCGTAGGGGTCCAATACCATGGATAAGCAATATGAATTTCTGTATAGGCTTTAAAATTGCTCCATTGCCCTAAGCTATTAGTGCCCATAATAGTTAAATAATAGCTGCCAGACGCTAAACCTGTAAGGGTGATTTGCGTATCGTTAACTTTATTCCATGAGCCGTTATTTATTTGATATTTAAATTGCTTCTTTTGTCCTTGTCGATAATCAAGACTTGCTAAATTCAAGGTTATCACGTCATTAGACGTGGCATCTTTAATGGCTTTATTTAGAATAACTTGCTGCCCTGACACGGTTGTGTCGCTGATATAAATCTTTGCGTCATAGTGCTCTTGTTCGGCTAAAGGAATTTCTAACACTCCGCCGTAATGACCGATAAAAACCGTATTATTATGAATAACAGGAGCCCCTGAAAAAGCATAACTTTCGGTGCCAGGCACCATAGATATTTGGTTATCAACAGGTGATATTCGATATACGCCTGATTTAGAAGGGGCCCAAATTTCATTATTGATTAAACTCATTTCAGTAAAATTGATACCGATAGCGAAACGAGAAAGCAATTGTTGCTGTTCGTTAAATACAAAAACACCATCACTTAGTGTTGCAACAAAAATTTTGCCATTGGCAGAAAGCAGTGAAATAACTTTACTTGAAATGGCAAGATCTAATTGAGTCACCGTATTGGTTAAATGGTTGTATACATCAACACCTTTGGATGTACCAAGCCATACTTCATTTTCGTTGATGGCTAAAATATCAATAACTTCTGGTGAGCTAAAGTGATTAAGCTCATTGATATTTTGCTTTATTTGTTGGTTTTTTAGATCATAAATAAAAAAGCCATTTTCGTCTGTCGCTACATACAGCAAATCATCTTTATGCGTGATTTTTAATAATATTTTGTTATTGTTTTCAAAGGACAATTTTTTTATCGACTGATTAATTAAGTCATAGCGCCATAATCCATCAAATGTGGCCAGATACAGATAATCGTTCACGGGCAAGATATCTGTGATCACTTTTCCATTGTCACTAAGCACATCGTTTACTTCTTTAGGTATCAGTGATTCATCAGCTGTTAATGTGTGTAAGCCATCACCATAACTACCAATAATGATTTGATTTTGAGCAACAGCTACTTTAATAGCATTAATCAAAGTTTGATATATTTTCGGATGATTTTTCAAATTTGCTGGCGTTAATCGCTTAATACCATTACTTGTCACTAGCCATAAAGCATTGGAGCTATCATGAAAGAGCTTTTTAGTTGGCGTTTTTATTGGCGTAGTAAAACTATGCTCAATTGGTGATAAATTAACATTGTATTTATTTATCTGGTTATCTTGATCAATGGTAAAAAAGTTTTCTGAATTGCCGTTATGATTATGCTCAAATGCGATACTGACAATGGGTTTAGCAAGTGTTTGAGTCACTAGTTTTTTATTGTTTCTAAAAACAATAAGTTGCTTTGGCGTGGCAACAATTAAAATGTCGTTTTTAGCGGCAGCAGCATCTATTTTTCCATTAATAATGGAGTAAGCGGTATCATTTCTGACTTCAAAAAGTCCTTGATAATTATAAAAATAGAGTGAATGTGTATTATGAAATAAATCATTTAGCATCACATCATCGCGAATGAGATGGGTAGATGAATTTTTAGGATCAAATCGATATAGGTTTCGTGGCGTTACCGTATAAAAGTAATAGTTTCCATTAAAATAAGTCGCGTTATAGACAGTTTCATTTGAAATTTTAGGGGAAATTTGGCTAGCATGCGCCGTTTTTGGATCAAACAACCACAGTTTTTGATTTTCAGTACTAATTAACAGTTTATCTTCAGTAACATCTATGTCATGAGTCCAATGAAACGGTAAAGGCCAATGGTTATTATGGGGAGTAAAGTTGAGTTGTTTATCGCCGTCAAAGCGAGTTAAACCATGTTGCCCTGAAAGCCAAATGAATCCCTGTTGATCTTGAACGATATCAGTAGTTGTTACTAAATGCTCAAGATTTTGGCTTTGAAATGCCAAGGCAGATAATGAAAAAAATAATAAAATTGGCGACAAAGTATATCGCCATGCATTGTTGAGCAAGAGAGTACTTTTAGGTGGCGCTTTTTGGTGCTTTTTTCGGTGGGTGCTTTTCACCACCACATTTAGCATAGGTCGCAGGTACGCAATCTTGGTCAGCAGGTTTTTGTACCAGTAGGTAGGTTGGTTTTCTTGGATCTGTTTCAAGTTGTTTTTCAGCCCAAGCTTTTCGCACTTTCTCTGCATGTATCTTGCCATATTTTACTTCAAATGCTGTTGCAACCATCTCAACACCAAAATCATCCATTACCATGATCGCGGTGTTATGGTAGCCACTATCTGAATCAAAGTCGATATCAACAGTGAGTATTTTATTAGTAGGGAGTACAAGATCCGCTTTTAATTTTGCTACGACAGCTCGATCTTTATGAGCCACTAACTGGCTAGTATTAGGCTTCTCACTTAGGTCATAGACAAGATGAATATCTTCAGCTACCCTGACTTCTTTTTTTAATACACTCATAATCTTTCCTTAATTTTTAATGTGTTATATTTACTTTGCTTATAAAGCATTACAGAGTATAACGGAAAAATCTTTTGATGCTAATTGCGTGTTTTTATTCAAATATCACTTTTATTTCACTATTCATGACATTTTTCTTTCCTAAATAATCATCGAATTAAGCGTTGCTCTTGGTTAGAATGCACTATTAAGAAAATTAAGTGGTATTCAAAGAAGTGAAAAGTTACTAATGAAAAGTTTTGATTGTGTTGTTGTTGGTGGAGGAATGGTTGGTGCTGCAAGTGCATTGACCTTGGCACAATTAGGCTTATCTGTGGCACTTGTTGAGCGAACCTATCCAGCAGAATTTTCACTTGAACAATCGTTTGATCTTCGGGTATCCGCTATTTCATTAGCCTCTCAATACTTGTTAGAGCAATTAGAAGCTTGGCAAGTTCTAAAAAATTGGCGAATTTGTCCTTACCGACGTTTAGGTGTGTGGGAGGTGTCTCAAGCGTATACTGAGTTTAATGCGCAAGATATTCATCAAAGTCACTTAGGCCATATTATTGAAAATAGATTAATTCAGTTAGCTTTATGGCAAAAAATTGATCAACAAAAAAATATTGAATTACTTTGCCCTGAGTCTTTGGTTAGTTTTGAGCAAAACAATCAACAGGTCACAATCCAATTATCAAAGCAACAGATCACCGCTAAAGTGTTGATAGGCGCTGATGGTGCTCGTTCGCAAGTAAGAGAGTTGGCTAATATTGGTACTACGGGATGGGATTATCAGCAAGCCGCGATGTTAATCAACGTTGAAACAGCGTTACCTCAGCAAGATATCACTTGGCAGCAATTCATGCCGTCAGGACCTGTAGCCATGTTACCTTTGTCAGGGCATCACGCGTCGTTAGTTTGGTATCATGATAAAGCAGAAATAAAACGATTAGCACAAATGACGAATTCGCAGTTGAGTTTGGCGATTAAGCAATCATTCCCTCATCGATTAGGCGAGATAAAAGTACTGGATAAGGCGAGTTTTCCATTAACGAGGCGACATGCCAATCAATACCAACAGGGCAGGGTGTTACTGCTGGGTGACGCAGCGCATACGATTAACCCATTAGCTGGACAAGGTGTTAATTTAGGTTTTAAAGATGTTAAAGCGCTGCAATCAGTTATGGCGAAAGCAATCGGCGAAGGGCGGTCTTGGCACGATAGCTCAACATTGGCTTTATACGAAAAAGCTCGCCGACAAGATAATCTGTTAATGATGACTACTATGGATGCTTTATATGCAGGCTTTAGTCATAAATCTACCTTGGTGAAAATGGTAAGAAATGGTGGTTTGATCTTAGCCGATAAACTTCCGTTTCTTAAAAATAAAGCGTTAGCATATGCTTGTGGAATATAAAGATCAGCTATTCATTTTCTAAGCTACTCAGAGCATCAATCTATATATACGCAAATTAACCTAAATGAGATTAGCAATCTTTTTTAAGACTAAATGAGCTTAATAATTTATCGATTTTAGCTATTTTAGATAGTAAGTGTTTTGAAGGTTTCTTAAAGAGTAAAAGTAGGGTGGAAATTGATCATAGGAAAGTGGCTGGGGTACAAGGATTTGAACCTTGGAATGACGGGATCAAAACCCGCTGCCTTACCGCTTGGCTATACCCCAACAGGATATTAAACTACATTGAAGTTTAGACTTTCTTTTAATTGGATTTTCTGAAAGAAAACAAAAAGAAAGTGGCTGGAGTACAAGGATTTGAACCTTGGAATGACGGGATCAAAACCCGCTGCCTTACCGCTTGGCTATACTCCAACAATGTAACTTACTTTCTTCGCAACTTATGTTGCTTGAAATGGTACGGGGTGAGAGACTTGAACTCTCACATCTTGCGATACTGGAACCTAAATCCAGCGCGTCTACCAATTCCGCCAACCCCGCATTTCAATACTGCTTAGAGTTTAAATGGTGGCTACACCGGGATTTGAACCTGGGACCCCATCATTATGAGTGATGTGCTCTAACCAGCTGAGCTATGTAGCCATTCCATCTTGCCTCTCAGCAAGTGGCGCGTATTATGCAAATCTGCTTAGGCTACGTCAACCGTTTTTTATTAAAAAAATAAGACTTTTTGCTTGTTTGGCTAAAGTCTCGACAAAACGCTGCTTATATGCTCAATATTATCTGCTGCAATTTGTACTAATTGATCCTTTCTTGCATTAAGGCAGCCGTTTCAGGCGATATATCTTTCACGGCAGCTAAATTTTCTTCTAATACGTTTTTGGGTAATTTTTTTATGATCAGGTCGCTTATTTCATTGGCTTTACGATCGACTGAAAAAACTAAAATATTCTGACCGTTGCAAGTAATATCATCTAGCAGATTTCGTATTTTTAAATGATTGGTTTTAAGAAGCTTTCTTAAGCGCTTTTTATCATCTGCAGCAATGTATTCACAGACATTTTGAGCAATATTAAATGCATGAGCAGTGGGGGATAAAACACTTATGCTGATGATTAAACAAATTAAATAACATGTTACTTTCATAATTTACTACCTTTGTACGGGAGCTCAATTTAAAGTTTAGTAGATGATCAAATAATTTCCTGCTATGAATTCCTAAAATGATTAATACGAAAACAAAAAAGCCGATGTTTTAGAAAACATCTGCTTTTAACGTCATTATTAGAGAATAAACTATTGTTCTACTCGTTTTTTCGCCATTTCAGCTAGGTGAGGAGAATGAGTGGTAATGGCATCAATTTCCATTGCAACGTCTTTTGATGGCAGTTTACCAATGATAAAGTCACCGACATCTAATGCTTTTGCTTTTGCTGCAAAAACAAGTAAGTTGTCTTGGTTACAGC
>DAINNQ010000118.1:6003-7621 GCA_036735825.1 Alteromonadaceae bacterium
ACATCTAATGCTTTTGCTTTTGCTGCAAAAACAAGTAAGTTGTCTTGGTTACAGCGTAAATCTTTATAAATGCTTCTGATATTTAAATTTTGAGTTTTTAAAAACTTTCTTAAACGTTGTTTATCATTTGCTTGAACATACTCACAGATCCGTAAAGACATCGTATCATCAGCTTTGACTTCTGGTGCGCCAGCAAAGATAAGAACAGTTAATGGGATTAGTATTAGCTTTTTCATTAAGAACTCTCTTTCATTATTATTAAGGGTGGTTAAAAGCGTTATTTACAAATTAATTGTGGTAGAAAATCAAAAAAAAACAAGGAACTTAAAGAACCTTGTTTATTTTATTTAAATTGTTGATAAAAATGTTATTCGATGTGGTTAAACGTTAAATCTAAAATGTACAACGTCACCATCTTTGACGCGGTATTCTTTGCCTTCTAAGCGCCATTTGCCTGCTTCTTTAGCACCTGATTCACCATTGTACTCAATGAAATCGTTATAGCCGATAACTTCAGCACGAATAAAGCCTTTTTCAAAATCGGTATGAATTACCCCCGCAGCTTGTGGCGCGGTAGCGTTTTGTTTGACTGTCCAAGCGCGAACTTCTTTCACGCCAGCTGTAAAGTAGGTTTGTAAACTTAACAGCCCGTAACCTGAATTTATGACACGATTAAGTCCTGGCTCTTCTAAACCCATTTCAGCCATAAACTCGACTCTGTCTTCGTCGTCCATTTCAGATAATTCACCTTCAATCTCTGCACAAACAGCTACTACTACAGCGCCTTCTTTATCGGCAATTTCTTGAACGATATCTAAATAAGGGTTATTTTCAAAGCCATCATCATTGACGTTTGCAATGTACATAGTGGGCTTAAGCGTTAAGAAGTTTAAATAAGCAACGGCGGCTTTTTCTTCTTTGGTTAAGTCTAACGAACGCACCATGTGACCGTCTTCAACATGTTTTAAAATTTTCTCTAAAACAGGTAATTCGAATTTTGCATCTTTGTCGCCACCTTTAGCACGTTTGGTTTGGCGAAGAATGGCACGTTCTGCTGTGTCCATATCTGCTAGTGCTAATTCAGTATTGATAACATCAATGTCTTCAGCAGGATCTATTTTATTGGCAACATGAATAATATTATCGTTTTCAAAGCAGCGAACCACATGGCCAATGGCATCGGTTTCACGAATATTGGCAAGAAACTTATTACCTAGGCCTTCACCTTTTGATGCGCCAGCAACAAGGCCAGCAATATCAACAAATTCCATGGTTGTTGCTAATACTCTTTCAGGTTTAACAATTGCGGCGAGCTTATCTAAACGTGGATCAGGAACGGGCACAACACCTGTGTTAGGTTCTATTGTACAAAAAGGAAAGTTTGCTGCTTCAATACCAGCTTTGGTTAATGCATTAAAAAGGGTTGATTTTCCAACGTTTGGTAAACCAACAATGCCACACTTAAAACCCATAATGAGTACCTATTTATTGTGCCTTAAAGGAATGCAATCTATTTTGCGCTTTCTTTAAGTCGTCTTTCATCCAAATTTCAAAACAACGACTTGCTTCGTCAATTGCTTGTTCAATTAATTGTTGCTCATGTTGTGGAGCTTTTCCT
>DAINNQ010000119.1:0-7513 GCA_036735825.1 Alteromonadaceae bacterium
CCGCTAGATCGGTGAGACTCTCCATAATAATTAAATTTAGTCTATTCTTTAAGAGGTAAGTCAAAAGGATAGAAGATCGTCTTCTAGTAAAGAATATTTTGACAGCGCTGTCAAAATATTCTTTACTACACTTAATGCTAAAAAAATAAACGAGTACTGATTAATGAAAAAAAACCTATTCATCATAGCTATGTCTTTGACAGCGATTTTGGGGTGTGAGCAATCAGCATCTGAAAAGTCGAGTGTGGATAAAACTAAAAGCCATACTAAACAAACGCTTACTTCAGCTAGTCAAACTGATATTGACGCAATAGCTCAACATTTAATGGTTCAGTACGATCACATCAGTAATGTTCAGGATGAAAAATGTAATAAAACGCTAACAGACGGATTATGTTTTGAAGCTAAGATCACCTTTACTTCAGCTAAAGATATTATCGCTAACGATTGGGAAATTTATTATAGCCAAATAGCGCCGCTGCATAATTTTGACTCGTCTGAATTTAACTTAGTACATTTAAATGGTGATTTACATAAACTAACACCAACTGAACATTTTACCGGTTTCAAAGCGGGTGAAAGCAAAAGCATTACTTTTAGAGCAAGTTTTTGGTCGTTAACTGAATCAGACATTATGCCCAATTACATTATCGCCGCTGATAATTTGACTGCGAAAGTGATCGAAAGTACGAAAGCGCAAATCGACGCTGATACTCAGATGGAATATCTTCCTTATGTGAGTGATTACACAGATTACAAACATCATTTCAAGCGTACAGCTGACGATGCCACTCCATGGTTAGACAGTGTGGGTTTTTATCAACGTAATCAAATGTTAGGTGAAGAGTTACTCACTGTAGACCATGTCATTATTCCGACCCCAAAATCGGTCACTTTCCCAAAAAGCACAGGGAAATTAGATATTTCATCTGGTATTAATATTGATTTTGGCAATACAGATTTTTCTCTGGTGGAAGCGGCTATTCAACGTTTAGCAAGTTTAGGTGTCGCAGAGAAAGAGAAAGGAGCTTCGGTAAAGTTATCGGTTAAAAAAGATGACAAAAAGCTCATAGGCAGTTATCAATTTGATGTGACAGCCAATGGTATTGACATTATTGGTGTTGATAACACGGGCGTTTTTAATGGCTTACAATCATTGGCGAGTCTTGTTGATGTAAATTCAAATACGATTCCATATATTCATGTTATTGATGAACCACTTTATGAATTCAGGGGCATGCTCGTTGATGTTGCCAGAAACTTTCGAAGCAAAGATTTTATTTTAAAACTGCTCGATCAAATGGCAGCGTATAAACTGAATAAATTGCATCTTCATATGGGCGAAGATGAAGGTTGGCGTTTAGAAATTCCGGGATTACCTGAATTAACAGACGTGAGTAGCAAGCGCTGCTTTGACCTAACTGAGCAAACTTGTTTATTACCGCAATTGGGTGCAGGTGTTGAAGCAAATGCCTCAACAAGCGGATTTTATACGGTTGAGGATTATAGTGAAATTTTACGTGCTGCCACTGCTCGCCATATACAAGTATTACCATCTTTAGATATGCCTGGTCATTCACGTGCTGCAATTAAAGCGATGACAGCGCGTTATAACAAATATAGTCAGTTAGAAGATAAAGAAAAAGCAGAACAGTACCTGTTACATGATCCTAACGACATCACAAAATATTCGTCAGTGCAGTTTTACAATGACAACACCATCAATGCTTGCCAAGAGTCGTCCTATGCGTTTATTAAAAAAGTGATGACAGAAGTGCAAAAAATTCATTTAGAGGCAGGCCAACCGTTGACGCGATATCATATTGGTGCTGACGAAACAGCTGGTGCGTGGTTAGAATCTGAAGTGTGTAAAAACTTTATCGCCAATAATGAACATGGCGTTAAAGATATGAAAGAGCTTGGCGCGTATTTTGTTGAACGCGTTGCTAATATGATCTCAGAGATGGGCATAGAGCCTGCGGCGTGGAGTGATGGTTTAGAGCATACTCGCAAAGAAAATATGCCAGCCGTCGTTCAAGCTAACGCTTGGGATCATTTACCTTGGGGAGCGCATCATAGAGTCAACGAGCTGGCAAATCGTAATTGGCAAATCGTTTTATCTATTCCTGATGTGACTTATTTTGATTTTCCATACGAGGCCGATCCAAAAGAGCATGGCTATTACTGGGCGGCACGTCGAACCAACACCGAGAAAGTATTCCAATTTATGCCGCAAAACTTACCTGTACATGCTGAGTTTTGGCTCGATAGACAAGATAATCCTTATGTAGCAGACGATACGGTTAAACGTGATGAACAAGGAAATATCACCCATCATCCATTAGAGCAAGGTCGAGGCTTTCTCGGTATACAAGGACAATTATGGAGTGAAAATGTGCGTACAGATAACATTGCCGAATATAAAATATTCCCTCGGGTGATTGCACTTGCTGAACGTGCTTGGCATAAAGCTTCATGGGCGGTGCCATATAACTATTCTGGCTTTAAGTACAGCCAAGAAACGAATACTTTTGCGCAAGATAAACAATTACAGCGTGATGAGCAGTGGCGTTTATTTGCTAATGCTATTGGGCAGAAAGAATTGGTTAAACTTGATATTGCTGATGTGAAATATCGATTACCAACCGTTGGCGCGATGATCGAAGAAGGTAAATTATATGCTAATGTTGCCTTCCCAGGTTTGAGCATTGAATATCAAGAATCAGGAAAACCTTGGCAAAAATATACTCAACCAACGGCGGTTTCTGGTGATGTGAAAGTGAGAACATCAACCTCAAATAATAGCCGAAAAGGGCGAATAGTTGAGGTAAAAAGCAACTAATCATGACTTTAACAAAACACTGATTAATTAAAATGACTAATGTAATCAGTGTTTTGTATTTATATTCATAATAATTAAATAAAAATAAGCTAATTATTATGAAAAAACAAATGACAACGCTGTCATTTGTGGTTAAGATGAAAGTAGTTAAGATTTTGAAGGTTTGATTTTATCAACGTACTTCCTAAATAAATGTAGTAGACATGAGGTCAACATGCCTAGTAGCAGTGACAATAACAAATTCTTTTTAGGTATTGATGGTGGTGGTAGCAAATGCAAAGCTATTATCGTTGATACTAATAATAATATTTTAGGGACTGGCATATCAGGACCAGCAAATCCACTTCATGGCTATGAACAAGCGATTCATTCCATCACAGAATCTGCTGAACTTGCTGTTAAAGATGCAGGTCTAGTTGATGTCGAATTAAAAGATCTCATTGCAGGTGTGGGTTTAGCAGGGGTTAATTTGCCTGTTTTATTTGAACAGATGTCAAATTGGCAACACCCTTTTAAGCAAATGTTTTTAGCAACCGATTTGCTTATTGCCTGTTTAGGTGCTCACCAAGGTGAAGATGGTGCGGTGATGATCACAGGTACAGGTTCATGTGGCTTTTCGTATGTTGATGGTCATCCTTATACTTTAGGTGGTCACGGTTTCCCTCATGGTGATAAAGGTAGTGGTGCTTGGTTTGGTTTTCAAGCAGCAAATCATGTGCTCATGTCACTTGATGGCTTAAAAGAGCCTTCTTCAATTAATGAAAAATTACTGTCGTTGTTAAACGTTAAAGATGGTTTAGAAATGGTAGAAACCATCGCTGGTAAGCCTGCCGCTTTTTACGCGAAAATGGCTAATTTAGTTTTTGATGCTGCCGAAGAAGGTGATGAAGTTGCCAAGGCTATTGTTACAGAAGGTGCTGGATATATTAGTGGTGTCGCTCGTCAATTAGCAAAACAAAAGCCCCCGAGAATTTCATTAATTGGTGGTTTAACACCACGAATTAAACCTTGGTTAGACCAAGACGTAAAAGATAAGTTAGAAGAGCCTTTATGCCCACCTGAGGTAGGCTCAGTGATATTTGCACAGCAACAACTCGCATTGCTGTAATAGAAAATTTAGAAATTAAAAGGTTTGAACATGACACAAACAATTATGGAACAAGAGGCTAAGCAAGCTCCGTCAGTTATTGAAGGGCAATTAGCTGCAAACAAAGAACAAGCTGAAAAGATTGGCGCAAAATTACGCGAAATCGATCCTAAAATGGTGATGATCATTGGTCGTGGCTCTTCAGATCATGCGGGTGTATTTGGTAAATATTTAATTGAGATCGAAGCTGGTGTGCCTACTTTTGCCGCAGCTCCTTCAGTATCTAGTGTGTATGGTAAGCAATTAAAGTTAGCACAGGCTTTGGTTATTGTTATTTCACAATCAGGCCGTAGCCCAGACATTATTGCACAAGCAGAGATGGCTAAAAAAGCCGGCGCATATTGTGTCGCTTTAGTGAATGATGAAACCTCGCCATTGAAGGATATTGTTGATGAAGTGTTACCACTTAAAGCGGGGGCGGAAATCTCAGTTGCTGCGACGAAGAGTTATTTGGCGACATTGTCAGCGTTATTGCAGTTAACAGCTTACTGGACAAAAAACCAAGAATTAATTGCTGCATTAACAACGTTACCTAGTGCTTTACAAACCATTATAGATTCAGAACCGCAATTAACCTCTCAGTCAATCGATGGGGTAAAAAATATGGTGGTTTTAGGTCGAGGCCTAGGTTATGCAATCACTAAAGAAATGGCACTTAAATTAAAAGAAGTTAGCTCAATTCATGCCGAAGCATTCAGTAGCGCTGAGTTTTTGCACGGCCCTGTCACGTTAGTTGAGCAAGGTTTAGCTATTTTAAACTGTGCGGTAAATGACGAGTCAGCTAAGTCACATCAAGAGCAAATTGATGAAATGGCTCAACGTGGTGCTGATTTAGTACATATCCGCCAAACTGATAATGCCGTTCATCCTCGACTAGCGCCGTTAGTTGTCTTGCAACGTTTCTATTTAGATGTTGCTGAGGTTGCTGTATCTCGTGGGTTTAATCCTGATGAGCCAAAAGGCCTTAAGAAAGTAACACGGACATTATAATGACTAGTTTACGTCTTCATTCACATAGATTATTTGATGGTAGTACCTTTGTTGATCATCAAGTATTGACTATTTCTGACGGAAAAATTGTCGCCATAGATAGTGATACGTCTCGTGTTGATGAAGTTGTTCAAGGTTTAATTGTTCCAGGATACATTGACTTACAAGTTAATGGTGGTGGTGGCGTATTGTTTAATGATTCTCCCTCATTAGATAAACTGAAAACCATCATCGCCGCTCATTCGCAGTTTGGTACCACAGGGATGTTACCAACGCTGATCACAGATAAAGTTGAAGTGATGGCACAAGCCGCTGACGCAATGGCATTAGCTATTGCAGAAGGTGTACCGGGTATCTTAGGTATTCATTTTGAAGGTCCGCATTTATCTGTCGCTAAAAAAGGTACTCATGTAGAAGAGTATATCCGTCCAATTTCTGATGAAGAATGGCAAATTCTTGAACGAAAAGACATTGGTCAAATTCTCGTGACATTAGCTCCAGAATCGGTCACTCCTGAAGATGTTTCTCGTATGGTTTCGTTAGGAATTAAAGTGTGTCTAGGCCACACCAATGCAGATTATCAAACCGCACAAAAAGCGATGGATGCCGGAGCTGATGGCTACACGCATTTATTCAATGCTATGTCTCCAATTCAAGGCAGAGAGCCAGGTGTAACAGGCTGTGCTTTATTAAACGATCAAGCAAGCTGCGGAATAATCATTGACGGGCATCATGTCGATTACACTACGGCACGTTTAGCGCTGAAAACTAAACCACAAGGTAAAGTGTTTTTAGTTACCGATGCCATGTCAACTATTGGCACAGATCAAACTGAGTTTTCATTTTTCGATCGCACCGTTTATTTAAATGATGGGCGATTAACATCAACAACTGGCGAACTAGCTGGGGCTGCACTTGATATGGCATCCGCGGTAGAAAACGCGTATAAAGGGTTAGGTGTTGGTTTAGAAGAAGCAATACGAATGGCTTCCCAATATCCTGCAGATTATATTAATCAAGGGAATATTCGAGGGAATCTCCGCATTGGCAGCCAAGCTGACTTTGTTGAATTAAATGAAGAATTGAAAGTAGATTCAACATGGATTGCCGGAAGAGCGGTTTATAGAACTTAAACAAGATTAAAAATAACAATAACAAAGCTATTAATGAGGAATTTATGGAAATGACAATGTCAAGAGAGAATCAGAGCATTCTGTTACCAATGACACTTGCAGGCTCAATGTTTTTTATATTGGGTTGCATCACGTGGTTAAACGGAGCAATTACCCCATTCTTGCAGCAAATGCTTACCCTTTCGCCACTTCAAGCGTCATTTATCATCTCATCCTTTTATATCGCCGTGACCATTGCAGGTATACCATCTGCAATGTTAATCAAGCGCGTTGGCTATAAAAATGGTATGGCAATTGGCTGTGCGGTTATGGCTTCATCAGCTTTGTTATATATTCCAGCGGCTAAGCTGCAAATGATCGAGATATTTTTATGTGCTCAATTGCTCATTGGTGTTGGGCAAACTATTTTGCAAACCGCTGTTAACCCTTATGTAGTGAAAATGGGCTCTGAAGATTCAGCTGCGGTACGTGTTTGTATCATGGGACTGCTTAATAAATTTGCTGGTGTTATAGTTCCTATTATATTTGCCATGGTGACTGTTGCGAGTGTTGCAAGTGAAGGTGCCGCTTTAACCCAAGAACAAAAGGACATCATGGCTGATAGCCTAGTGTTACCTTATATTGCCGTATCTTCATTGATTTTTCTTTTTGCTGCATTTGCAAAATTCTCACCATTACCTGATTTGGTGTTTGAAGATGAAAATCCAAATTCAAAAGGCGAAGTAAGAGAAGCATTAAAACATCCACATTTAGTACTTGGTGTAATTGGTATTGCTTTATACGTGGCTGTAGAGGTTATTGCTGCTGATACCATCGGCTCTTATGCTTTAGCCATTGGCGTTGCTGATTACTCTATGATGACCTCATACACTATGGCTTGTATGTTAATTGGTTATGCAATAGGTATAGCTTTAATTCCTAAATATATGTCACAACAAAATGCTTTAGTGATGTCTGGTATCGCTGGAATTATCACGGTAGCTGCTGTGGTCTTTGGCAGTAATGAGTCATTCGCTATATCAAACCTTATACTTGTTCCTTTTGGTGGCCCACAATTACCTGACCCATTAGTGTGTATCGCGCTATTAGGTTTTGCTAATGCCATGGTTTGGCCAGCAATTTGGCCATTAGCATTAAGCGGATTAGGGCGTTTAACAGGTACGGCTTCAGGACTACTTATTATGGGTATTGCTGGTGGTGCATTAGGTCCATTACTGATTGGTTTAGGCAACGTAGCAGGCTTAGGTGCGCAAGGTGCATACGCATTAATGGTGCCTAGTTACTTGTTTATTTTATTCTATGCTTTAAAAGGTCATAAATTGAGAAAGAAAGATTAAGTTAACTTGTTTAAAGAATTTGTCTGCAAAGACATCCGGTCTCACTAGTTGAGGGTGCGTTAAA
>DAINNQ010000120.1:0-1004 GCA_036735825.1 Alteromonadaceae bacterium
GGATAATGATCTTATCAGAACAACAGCGAAAAGTTGCTCATATTATTGATGTTGCGGGTAGTCAACGCATGCTCTCACAAAAGCTGGCGCTCAATGCTGTTCGCCATTACCAAGCGATTAAAAGTGGCATAAAAGATAACGAGGTGAGACAAACTTTAGTTAACGCTGCAGATAAACTTGGCGCTAATCAACTCTTTTTGGCTGACTATGTAATACAAAATCAAAATTCAATACCAGCAACACTCACTTTATTATATTTTGATAATCCAGAAAATCTTGATACCAAGGTACAGTTATATGTCGATGCTGCACTGCACTTATCTCAAGAAAATGATCCTCAGAACGCTTATTTAATCATAAAAAAACAGTTTGACGAGAAACTGGTCGAGCAATTGCTGCTCAATCTCGATAAAGTCGTTCAACTTTTGGAGCAAGAAGCCATTTCCAACCAAAACACCCTGCAAAATACTCAAGTGGTAATATGGTTGTGTGTTTTAGTGATGTTGTTGCTGATTTATCAGCTGGTGTTTTTACCAATGCAGCGCCATATTGCCAATAACTATCAAGAATTATTAATCAGTAAAAACCTTACTGAAGAATTTAAGTTCGCTATCAATAAACATGCAATAGTTTATCGTGTCGATATGAAAGGTAATATTACCTATACCAATCAACGTTTTGCTGAATTTTATCAGTATCAACCGGATGATATTATTGGAAAAAGCGTATTTTTAGTGTGTGGCAATATTTATCACCAACAAGATTACGAAGATATTTTTCGTGTATGTGCTGAGCAAGAATATTGGCACGGAGAGTCACTTAATAAAATAAAAGGCGGTCGTCAACTATGGTTAGACACGACCATTGTGCCGCTAAAAAAACTTAATAAGCGTATCGCTTCATTTATCGTGATTCAAAATGACATTAGCGGCATAAAGCAAACGGAGTTTGCGCTTAATCAATTACACCGCATCACCTCCTCAATAGAGTTAAACATTGATGAA
>DAINNQ010000120.1:1014-7495 GCA_036735825.1 Alteromonadaceae bacterium
CAGTTGTTGGCATTGGGTTGTGAAATTTTCAATCTCCCTTTGGGCATTGTCAGTGAAATTAGCGATGAAGAATATAAGGTGCTTTATTGTCAATCGCCCAATGATGAACTAGTGCCGGGAATGACCTTTGAACTCGGTAATACCTATTGTGTTCATACCTTATTAACCAATCAACCGACAGCGTTTCATCATGCCGGCAATAGCTCCATAAACACCCACCTTTGTTATCAAAATTTCGGTCTAGAAAGTTATATTGGGGTGCCGTTAATTGTTGACGGTAAACGTTTTGGCACATTAAATTTTTCGTCGCCAGCTCCCTTGGCTCGACCATTTAGTGAGCGTGAATTAGATTTGATTCAACTCTTTTCAAATTGGCTTAATGCCGAATTATCATCAGAGAAGAATCAGCAAGCTTTGCTACAGGCAAAAAACATGGCTGAACTGGCGGTGAAAGCTAAAAACGAATTTTTAGCGAGTATGAGTCATGAAATTCGCACGCCAATGAATGGTGTTATCGGTATGTTGTCGTTACTAAAAGACACCAACCTAACAAAAGAGCAAAGTCATCGAATTGAAATCGCTAAAGACAGTGCCGAGTCATTACTTAACCTAATCAATGATATTCTCGATTTTTCTAAAATTGATGCCAATCACTTAGATTTAGAGCAGCAAGAGTTTGATTTAATCAACTTAATTGGTGGATTTGCTGAGTCAATGGCGCAATCAGCTCAAGATAAAGGCTTAGAACTTATCCTCGATGTGGTTGACGTTAAGCAACGCCTCATTCTTGGCGATGCCTACCGCATCCGTCAAATACTGACTAATTTAGTTAGTAACGCAATTAAGTTTACAGCCAAAGGTGAAGTGATGCTGCGGGTTTTGCAACAAGATCATACTTCATCGCAGTATAAATTAACTATTGAAGTTTCTGACAGTGGTATTGGTATTCCTCAGGAAAAGCATCATTTATTATTTTCAGCGTTTAATCAAGTAGATGCTTCAACCACTCGGAAATTTGGTGGTACAGGGCTAGGTTTAGCCATTGTGAAAAAACTGTGTGAGAAAATGTCGGGAAGTATTACGCTCAGTAGTATTGCTGATCAAGGATCAACCTTTACCTGTGTTCTGGTCGTTGATAAGCCAAAGCAAGCTCAGGGAAACCAGCCGCTGTTTAGTTATCAAAAACGACCTACGTTAGTTATTGACGCGAATACACATAATGCCGATGTTATTACCAAGCAATTACAACAGTGGCGGATACCAACACAAGCCGCTTATGACGAACAAGGTGCGATTGAAGTGTACCAAAAGCAAGTTGAGCAAGAACAACCGGTAGAATTGATACTGATAAGTTATGACTTGTTTGCTGTAAGTGGTGAAAATGTCATTAACCAATTGCGCGCTAACTTGTCAATCCCTAGTTTCAAAGTTGCTTTAATGACGCCTATGTCGGCAATGGTTACACCTAAACATTTAAATGACTTAGGTGTTGATTATTATTTCCCTAAACCCGTAACCGTTGAAGATTTACATGGCGTAATTGAGCGATTTTTTACTGACCAAATAGTAGAAGAGCAAGATGATGAGCAACAAGCGAACGAGACTATCGAGCAACACCAACAGCCAACCGAGCTAGCGCTAGCTTATCAGTGGCCAAATAATACGCGGATTTTGCTGGTAGAAGATAACCGAGTAAATCAAATGGTCGCCAAAGGTGTGCTGCAAAAGATCGGTCTTGAATGTGAAATAGCTATCAATGGTATCGATGCGCTTAATACACTTAAAGAATCAAGCCAAGATAGCCCGTTTACCTTTATTTTTATGGATTGCCAAATGCCTGAAATGGACGGTTATCAAGCAACAGGCGCAATACGACAAGGTGATGCTGGCGAACGTTATCAACAAATACCAATTACAGCAATGACTGCTAATGCCATGGTAGGCGATCAAGAAAAGTGTCTAAAAGCTGGTATGAATGATTATATTAGCAAACCCATTAATAAAGACGTGATAGTGGAGGTATTGCAACGCAATTTACACTAGATGTGACATATTTTCACATGGTTCAAGATTTTACCCACACAAAGTTTATTCTCGATAAAATACGTTAGAAGCTCATTACAAACTCCTAACAGTATTATTGATGATTTTTGTGAATTTATTCATCGCTATAGCCCCAAGGTGAAGCAGGAGGGGTGATCGGTTTGGTTAAATCAAAGTCTACACGAAATTCACGCCCTGCTCGTATCATGCGATAAGTGAATTTTTCAGGATAAATAAACATTTGCCACGTATTACCATTTGATTGCGGAATACCATGTTTAACAAACAATTCTTTTGAGTATTGATCAGCTGGAAAAGATTGCACTCGCTCCCAACCTGCATCTAAGGTATGACCGCCATACATGGTGGATTCATCATAACTACCATCGGCTTGACGATGATCATGCTTTAAAGAAATACCCGAACCCGTTTTGGTTAAAATCCAGGTACGGGAGGCATCATCGCCTACATGAAATGGAATTTGCAGCTGACGATCAGAACATTTTCGCACATGCATCACTAATTTTTTATTGGCAAAACTAGAACCGTTAGCATTATCAACGGTAACTTCACCTTGATACGCCTTACCACAATGCTTTTTAAAATGATCAAAATAAGCATCGTGGCTTGCAATAGAGACTTGCGGTGCAGGCAAAATAACGGTCTTACCACCTGTAACAGTTGAGCCTGCATTAACCACTAAACTTGTACTTAAAATAGCTACCGCAACAATAAGGCGCGATTTAATCGATGTTTTCATGAAAATTCTTGTTTTATTAAATAGGTGTGAACTGCTGATGTTATCAGCTATCGGATATTACACACAACAGCTGACTATCTTTGAGAATTCACTGACTCGTAAAAGATAAAAGTATTCTTGCTAAATATTACAGAATAATTTAGGTAACAAACTTCTATTGAAATCTAGAATATATAAATTAATCCAATGCCTATTTCAGCTTCATAATCGCTACGAGCAATTGGGCTAACCTTAACGTCATCACTATAATACTCATAGAGTACTTCGCCAAAAACTTGCCATGTATCGTTAATATAATGACGATAATTGTAATTTATCCCAAACGATCGAAATCCTCCACTCAAATTAGTTTCACTCAAACCTGATTGAGAAGACTGTTCTGCATTTATGCCAAAATCTTTATTAGCAAATTCACTATCATGAAAAACTGCAACGAAGGCAATTTCAGAGCCACTCCCATCATTTTGCTCACCGAAACGTCGGCCAACGGAGAGCAGCCCAAGATTTCCGTTATCTCCTGTAACAACTCTAGCATCCAGCCAATAACGCCAGTCAGCGTCGAACGCTCGACGAACTTGTAGTACTAATTCCGTACTTTCATCTCCGCCTCCGAGCCCATCCAAGTGACCATCATCCGAATCGCTTTCTTCACGTCCTTCATCGAAGGATACAGTAGCCTCGAATAACCAAGTGTTAGCTCTAAGTCCACGCCAACCAATGGCTTCTCCTGCCCAATAGAAAATATCATTACCTCTACGCCATTGCACTGCTCCAGCAGGATCAGCCTCAATTCCAAACTCGTCTGATCCTTCGTAAGCAGATTCATACTCAACACCTAGCCCTAATCCGAAGCTCCAACCATCTAAGCCTTTAGTAAAATCTTCAAGTGAGGGCAGTGGCACCAAAGCTGTTTTTCTTTCTTGTGCTTGCGCGGTTTGAAATAGGAAAATATGAATCAATATTGTCAGTAATAAACTTGTAAAGGTCTTCATTAAAACTCCGCTTTAGTGTGCATTGGTCTAAAATATTGTCCAATCATGGTTTTTCAATTTAATATATAGACAATACGAGCAACTTTTGCAAAAGGTTCACATATAAACGAATTAATTTTTGAATATTCAATAGTTACTCGTTTTTATATTTGAATACCTAAAATATTTCTTTAAATAAATAGGTTTTTACTCAAAGTAACTTTTCTCTCGAAGGGAGCTATTGACACACGGCAGTCTTAAATAGTTATCTTCGTCAAATTTAAGGTACTGTTAGTTTAATCCCCATTTATCTATGATTTGTTGATACTCTCCATTGGCTACTATCGTTTTTAATGCGAGTTGCAATGCTTCAGCAGTTGAAGGCGCAAGTGATAAGTTTCCAGCTAAGTGTAATTCATTAGGAAAATCAGTTAACTCTAGGGTTCGATCAATTTCTTTTATGCTATGTCCTAAAGAGCTTAATTCTTTGTTTAAAGATAAAGTATTGGTCAAAACAAAATCTATGTGCCTGTTAAATAACATATTCCATAGGTGCTGATATTGCACACTTAACGACAAATTTTTGTGCTCTTCAAATCCTGCGTTACGAAGATATTTTTCGCTGTAGTAACCGCGAATGGTGCCTACACTATATTTTTTTACTTGCTCTAAACTGTCTAATTGAGGCTTGCTATCTTTTATAGAAACTAAAAAGGCAGTGTTATGGAAAACTTTACCTAGCCAAAGAAACTGTTGTTCTCTACTCGGGCTTCGTAATAGTGAAAACATCAAAACATTAGGCTCGTTTTTAAGTAAATGAAATGCTCGAGCAAAAGGATATAACTCTATTGTGTATTCAACTTTGGCTTGGTTTGCTATAGCTCTAACTATATCGACTAAAGCACCTTCAGTTTGACCAAGTTCATTCTTAAAGTGATAAGGAGGAAGATCTTCGGCAACAAATTGCAACTGTTCAGCTTTTAAAAAACACGAAAACAATGCAAGGAATACAATAGCAATTTTCAATTTGATACCTCATAAACTCAACGAAATGTAACTTTGCTTGCTATACACGATCGAGTTAATAACATGACTTAAACAAACTCAAAGTCAATCTTTTTCTTAGTTCAGCTCCAAACCATCTGATGATGCAAAAAATGAAAAAACGTATTTATTCTATGATTATTCAGTATGACCAAGGTGGTAAAAGTAAACGTAAAGTGGAAATCTATTTAAAGAAATAATACTCACAACTCTTTAGGAGTAAATTAGCTAGAACATTTTTAATCGCTTTTAAGAGCACTTAACTTTATAAAAAATCATCATTCAGACCAATACCAGCTAGTAACATTATAGCGATATACATCTGCTGCCCCAGCGCATAATCGTTTCACTAAATGCTCAGAGCCTTTTGACGAAGGATCAAATAAAACACAGCGGTTATATAAAGGAAGAACACTTATTGGTTCTTCATCACATAAAAAAACCAGTTCCCCTCCCGCATTACTTTCCCACTCTTTGTTTAAATACAATAACATACACACTTCTCTACCAGGTGAGTCATCAGCATGTTGTTTGACGAAATCGCTTGCACTTAATCTAAAATAATTAGTATTAATGTTAGGATCCGCGACGTTTTTATCCGTTAATGTCACTTTAAAAATACGAGACAACACTGACATAAATTCATCCCCACGTAAAAAGGCTAAAAAGTCATCGGCGGCATTCAAACACTGGGGTTGTGTTTCAGCGGTATTGGCGGATTTAGAGCGATTATCAGCACGTAGCCAAAGATCACGCTGAACAAAACGCTCTTCAGTGTTACTTTCGCTCCATTCGTTATCATCAACATACAAGGCAGAATACGTATGCTTTTGCGTTTGCCAATTTTGCGGGCTGTGCAGAATAGTCATCACCTCATCGAGTTTGCTTTCATTAAAAAAGCCATCAATAACAACGTGATTAGGACAAGAGTTTTTAAGCAGCTGTCGATAGGTTCGTATCGATGAATCACTCAACTTTTCTTTATTTAGCCACATTAAATTAACCGCCTATTTTTAAATTTTCACATTGAAAAAGCGTTTATAACACGAGATAACTTCATTCCATTAGTTATTTACGTGATTTCAAATACATGAGAGACTTTTACGCAAAATATAATAAATTTTACGATGAAAAACGCCATGGGTTCACTCAATTTTGTTAACTTAATTCAAGCGGCTACGGTAAGCGTTTCTATATTGGGTTGTCTTTTGTTTTGGCGAAAAAGGTCTTTTTATAGCATCTCGTTTTTACTTGGATTAATTGCCTTTGCCACGGTGATTAATCTTCTAGAAGAAACAGACATTACTCGTAATATTTTTCTCATCAGCCCTATTTTCATTTTGCTTTTTGCTCCAGCGGGCTATTTAGCGGTTAAACATTTTACTGATGGCAAACTCGATAAAAGGGATTGGATTCATTTTTTACCCGTTGCGCCCTTATTGCTGATGAGTTCACACGTTTTTGTGGTGATAGCCATAGGTACAATTTGGCGGTTGATCTATGCCTATTTTACGGCGACACTCCTGATAAAATATAAACGTAAATTAGATGATGAACGTTCAGATGCTGATGAATTCTCTTTCAGCTGGTTAGTTTGGCTGGTTATTGCGCTAGCGGTGTTCAATTTAATTGATCTGGTTAGATTGAATAGCCAACCTTATAT
>DAINNQ010000121.1:124-7482 GCA_036735825.1 Alteromonadaceae bacterium
CCGCCCTTTCACGGCGGTAACAGGGGTTCGAATCCCCTTAGGGATGCCACTTTTAGTTTCAGATTACTAAGTGTTAATTGATGCTTTTGATCAGAAACGAAGGGTAAAGTAATCTAGGTCTTACTTTATACCTTGATTGAAAAATCGAAAAAGAACTGACGCTAGTTAACGTGTTCAAGTTGATTGAATTCACATTAGCTAGTTGAGTAGGGCAACTTACTCACACAGTTTGTTTTAACAGGCGCAAGCAAGTAAAAACAAATTCTGCGTCCCTATCGTCTAGAGGCCTAGGACACCGCCCTTTCACGGCGGTAACAGGGGTTCGAATCCCCTTAGGGATGCCACTTTTAAATATAAAAATGCCGACTTTACGTCGGCATTTTTATTGGTGATTTTTTAATTATCTTTTTGGTTCTCTTTTTAGTTATCTTCTTTATACGTTAAATATAAAATGAAGAAGGTCATTTTATAAAAGTCTTAAAAATGACCACCTTCAGTTTTTAAATGTATGCGTTTTCTTAAACCAATTTATACTACGATTGGTATTACTGATCAAACAATCGAATACTTTCCTCAGCAAAACCAACACCAGCTTCGGTATAAAAGTTAAATACTTTATCTACACCATATTCTTCTAACGCTTGTCGTTCGTCATCAAAGCGAGCAATAGCCGCAATCTTTCCTTGATAGTTAGCATGCTGTAATTGTTCGGTAAT
Organism: Alteromonadaceae bacterium; assembly: GCA_036735825.1. Classification (GTDB taxonomy): domain Bacteria; phylum Pseudomonadota; class Gammaproteobacteria; order Enterobacterales; family Alteromonadaceae; genus DAINNQ01. The sequence continues at coordinate 841 of DAINNQ010000121.1, forward strand.
GCTCATGATGTCTTGAACTGATGGAAGGGCTAATAGTACAAGCTTAACCTTTGATAAATCGATATTTTCCCAAAAACCCGCGTCTTCAGCATCACCATAAAAACTTTGAATATCATTACTATTTAACCAAGCCACTTTATCTTTATCTGTGTCTAAACCCCATGCTTGGTTTGGTAGTTGTTGATCTAATGCCTTATAGGCTCCCATACCAACTCGGCCCATACCGATAATAACGATAGGAGCATGACAGGGTTGAATAAATTCATCTTCTGCTAATCTATGTTTTTTCTCGTAGCGTTTTAATTTTTCTTTATGATTGGTATAAAACTTATGGGCAAAGTTATAACTGATGTTAGTAACAATAAAGGAAATTGAAACAGCCAGAGATAAAATAACAAGCCATTCTTTCGATAACCAACCTGCGTTGGTACTCATCAGCGCAATAATTAATCCAAATTCACTAAAGTTCGCTAAAGCGAGCGCGCCTAAAAATGCTGTTCTAGCTCGGATCCTAAACATAATGAAAATGGCAAAAAATAAGATGAATTTAATGGGCAGTAACAAGGTGATCAAACTTGCGATGCCGAGCATTTCCAACGTAGGTAGGGCAGTAAAACCGATTGATAAAAAGAAACCAATTAAAAACAGGTCTTTAAAGTTAAGTAACGATTTTGTAATTTCACTGGCTTTACTATGACTTGCTAAATACATACCTGCTAATAAGGCACCTAAATCACCTTTAACGCTGACTAATTCAAATAGTTCGTATGCACCAAAGGCAACAAAAAAACCCGTTAAAGGAATTAATTCACCATGACCCACTTTATCGAGTAATTTATTGATTAAAGGTTTTAAAGGAAAAGCTAGTAATAATAATAACGCGGTAATATCAGGCGTTTTACCTGTTGCTACAACCAGAAAAATAACAGCGACGATATCTTGCATAACTAAAATACCGACCGCTAATTTACCATGGCGCGTTCGCATTTCACCATGATCTTCCATTAATTTAACAACGCAAACAGTGCTACTAAAAGAAAGCGCAAAAACGATCAACGCACTGTTAGTTAAACTTAAGTCTGAAACAAACGCTATGGTGGTAAAGGCAAAAAGCTTTAATACTATAACGCTAACGACAATCCAGATCATGGTGTGGCTGATGCTTGCTGCCCATACTTCATTTTTAATCAGGTCTTTAATATTTAATTTTAAACCTATGGTAAAGAGCATTAATGTGATGCCTAAATTGGCTAACTCATTTACCATGGAGTCGGCTTGAAAACCCATAAAATGAAGAATAAAGCCTGCAATCAGATAACCAATCGAAGGCGGCATAGTGATGAGTTTTGCTGCTAAACCACAACCGAACGCAAATAAAATCCAAATAAAATCCATGTGTTTCTACTTCATTATTTCTTTAAGTTGTTCAGCGACATACTTTGCTATGATCGGCTGGGCATTAACATTTGGGTGAATACCGTCTTGTTGCATCAAGGATGGATCTAACGCGACTTTCTCCATAAAAAAAGGTAACAGGTAAACATTTTTTTCTTGTGCTACCTCATCAAATACTTGTTCAAACATTTTGTTATAGCGCGGCCCATAATTTGGCGTGATTTTAATTTTCATTAATGACACAGGAATGTTTTGCTGTTGTGCTATATCAATCATTTGTAACAAATTATTCTTAATTGACTTGGGAGCATAGCCTCTAAGTCCATCATTTCCACCAAGTTCAATGATTAAATGATCAACTTCATGTGTAGCTAAAATCCCTTCAAGGCGAGATAAACCGCCGCTTGTCGTTTCACCACTGATACTTTCATTAATTATGGTATAGCTTGCTTCTTGCGCTTTTAATTGCTTGTTGAGGATATGTACCCAACCTTGATTTTGTTGCATTCCATAACTTGCACTCACACTATCACCTAATAGTAGAATGGAGTGAATTGCCCAACTGTTCGTTATTAGGGTTAAATACGTTATTATGGTTAAAAAAATAAATGAGAATTTGTTCATGAAGTTAGATTCCGAGATCATCTTAAAAGTCAGTTCGCTTACCAAATCAGTTCAGTTAGAAGACAAAACCCTTGAACTTTTACAGCCAATTGAGTTAAACGTTAACTCGGGTGAAACCATTGCTATTGTTGGTTCTTCTGGTTCAGGTAAAACCACATTATTGTCTATTTTAGCAGGGCTTGATTTACCTACATCAGGTGAAGTTTATCTTAAAAACCATGCCTTGCACCAGCTAAATGAAGAACAGCGTAGTCAAGTTAGAGCCAACCATGTCGGCTTTATATTTCAACAATTTCTATTAATTAACAGTTTAACGGCACTGGAAAATGTGATGTTACCTGCTGAGCTTGCAAATATTGCCGAAGCTGAGCAAAAAGGTAAAGCGCTATTAGAACAAGTGGGCTTAGGAGATAGGATAGATCATTATCCATCACAGTTATCAGGTGGTGAGCAGCAACGAGTTGCCATTGCTAGAGCCTTTATTACCAACCCTGATATTTTATTTGCTGATGAACCCACAGGAAATTTAGATACCAAAACGGGTCTACATATTACTGACTTATTATTTTCATTAAATGAAAAACTTAACACCACTTTAGTGCTAGTAACCCATGATCCTAAGCTTGCTGCCCGTTGCCAAAGACAAGTTGAAATGGACAGTGGAGTATTATCTGAAAGCTCAGCACAAGAAAGCATTTCCGCTAATATCAGCCAATCTTCTTCGTCAGTTTCGCAAGTAGGTTAAACATGAGTGATATTTCAATCGACGAGTTATCATCACAAACGACAAGAAAGTCATCATCTAACATGTGGTTAAAACAATCCTTACGCTTATTACATCATGAACTACGCCGTGGTGAATTAACCATAGTGTTTTTGGCAATTGTGTTAGCGGTTGCGACGGTCTTTTCATTAACGGGGTTTTCAGGACAAATAAAACAAGCCATTATTGCCAACAGTACCAATACTATTGCTGCTGATAGAGTGTTAAGCGGAAGCTCTGAAGTCAGTTCTGACATACTCGATAAAAGCACTCAATTAAATATCACCTTAGCGAGAAAGATTGAAACAACCACGATGATTTTTGCTGGTGATAATATGCTGATCAGCGAATTATCCGCAGTATCCAATACTTATCCTTTAAGAGGCGAATTATTAATAAAAACAACGCTTGAACAAGAAAGTTCCACAAGCGTACAAGCGCCTCCTGAAGGCAGTTTATGGGTTGAACGAAGTGTTTTAAGTCGCTTAGGTGTAAATATTGGCGATATCGTTGAAATAGGTGTCGCCGAATTTACCATCGCGGGCATTGTGTCTGATATTCCTGATAAAAGTTATCGCATGCTGATTGCTGGTCCGACGGTTTTTATGAATATCAACGATATGGCGAAAACCGAGTTGATCAAACCGGGTAGTCGCATGTGGTATATGTATTTATTTGCTGGAGAAACGGATGATATTGAAAGCTTTGAAACATGGGTTAAACCACTAGTAAACGAAGCGCAAAACTGGTATGACGCTAAAAGGGCTCAAAATAGACTGTCTACCACACTTGACAGTGCTGAACGTTTTTTGTCATTAGCGAGCATGTTAGGCATAGTGTTAGCTGCCGTTGCAGTAGCGGTGGCTAGTAGAAGATATGGGCAACGTCATCAATCTGTGGTGGCGGTATTTCGAGCATTAGGCTCAACGATTAGTCATATTCGAAAACTGTACTGCTTACATTGGGGACTGCTTAGTCTCATTAGTATCGCCGTTGGTTTAGTGATTGGTTATATTTTAATGCTGATTGGCATTAGTGCTATTGAGAGCTATTTGTCGTTATCTGAGTCAAATTTAGGGCTTACGCCGTTTATCACAGCCGTTTTTACGGGGCTGTTGTGTGCTATTGCTTTCGCTATTCATCCCATTCGTGATTTGGTTAATACCTCACCTTTGTCGGTGATTCGTGGTTTTAACAATAAACAAACTGCACGATTTGGTTGGCATCAACTTCCTCCTTTGCTTGCCTTATTTGTTTTGCTCACCGTGTTTAGTCGTGATTTATTAATGAGTGCCGCCTTGCTAGGTGGCGGATTGTTTGTCTCATTTTTATTGTTGCTTTTTGGGCAAGGCATTATGAGTGCGGGACGAACCGTTGGCACAAAAGCAGGTCAGTCTTGGCACTTGGCTTTGGCAAATTTAAAACGTCGAGCCAATGAAAACAGCGTGCAGCTAGTTAGCTTTACTATTGCTATCAAGCTTTTGTTGTTGATCACTGTGATGAAAACGTCAATTATTGATGAGTGGCAAGCACAATTTCCCGAAGATACACCAAATCAATACTTGGTTAATATTGCTGAAGAAGATGTTGAAACATTAAAATCATTTACTGAACAACATGACATTGCTAATCGTGGCTTTTTCTCTGTTTATCGCGGCAGGCTATCCGCCATTAATGGTGAAAAAACCATTGAAATGGATGATGATGAAAACCAACAAGCAAAAGTAGATGAAAATACTAAAGCTACAGATTCATCAGAAAAATCAGACTCATCGGAAGAACAGCCGAAAGGTCGCCAAGGAATGGGGAGAGAATTAGGATTAACTTGGTTAGATGAAGTACCGTTAGAGAATAAAATTCTTGAAGGACAATGGTGGCAAACAGACGATAATACTCCTCAAGTTTCCGTTGAAAGCGGTATCGCCGAACGCTTAGCAATTAAGTTAGGTGATAAGCTTACTTTTACACTTGGCGCGCAAGAGTTTAGTGCGCCAGTAACTAGCATTAGAGAAGTGAACTGGAAAACACGGCAATTAAATTTCATCATGATTTTTAATCAAGCAACGTTGAAAGATTTCCCTGCAACAGCTATTTCTGCTTGGAATGTGCCAGAAAACAAAAAGCCTGAATTTTATCAATTGCTTGCACAGCATCCTACATTAACTTTCATTGATTTTGAAAGTATTATGAAGCAACTTCGTACCATGATAGAGCAAGTTTCGATCGCCATTGAGTTGATCCTCGTTTTAGTAATACTTGCTGGTAGTTTAGTGTTAGTTGCTCAAGTACAGGCGAGTATGGAAGAACGTGAGCGCGAATTAGCTATTTTGAGAACCTTAGGTGCAAAAGGCAAATTATTAAGAAACAGTGTGTTATATGAGTTTGTTGCTCTTGGCGCTATAGCAGGTTTGATGGCAAGTATCGGTATGGAAATTGGCGTTTTTATATTACAAACTCAAACATTTGATATGACAGGAAGTTTCCATTTTAGTTACTGGTTAGTAGGCATATTATCAGGTGCTGGTTTTGTCGGGCTTATCGGTATGCTAAGTTGTTGGCGATTACTTAACTTGACCAGTGTGACTTTGATCAGACGAACCATGTAGTGTTAACATTTTTAATTATGTAGATATAAAACTTATCTTTATATTGCGTTAAGGAGATTTCTTTAACGCAACATGGTATTTTTAACCTATAGTATTGATATAACAAAGAATAAGAATTAAAAATTATGGCTTTACATCAAAATGCCTCAGGCGTGTTAAAAGCACTTCTCGTTACAGCAGCACTATTTGTCGTTCTTGCAGGAATTAAAACAGCAACCAATATTTTAGTGCCATTTTTGCTTTCAACTTTTATCGCTATTATTTGTAATCCCTTGGTTATTAAAGCGGAAAAATACCGCATACCCAAAGGGTTGGCGATTCTTTTAGTTATTGTGATGTTTGTGGTTGTGGTGCTTTCACTGGCAAGTCTTGTTGGTAAATCTTTATCTGAATTGTCTGCTTTAATGCCTGAATATCGTGAACAATTAAAGGGGCAGCTGGCTTGGTTAATTGAAAAGCTAGCGAGTTTTAATATTGTTTTATCATCAGCACTTGTTGCGGAGCATGTTGACCCTGCTGCCGCAATGGGGCTAGCCGCTAATATGTTAAGTGGTTTAGGTAATGTGATGGCTAATCTGTTTTTGATCATCATTACCGTTATATTTATGCTTTTTGAGGCACCTTTGCTTTCGCAAAAACTTCATTTAGCGTTTGACGATCCTCAAATGCGCTTACGACAAATCGACCGTTTTTTATCGTCAGTAAATAACTATCTCGCAATAAAAACGTTAGTCAGTATTGGCACCGGTATTTGTGTCTCCACCATGCTTTGGCTGTTTGGTTTAGACTTTCCTTTATTGTGGGGCGTTTTAGCATTTTTACTGAATTATATTCCTAATATCGGTTCAATTATTGCTGCTGTGCCTGCGATGTCCTTAGCTATATTACAACTTGGAGCTCCTGAAGCGGGTTTTATTGGTTTGGGATATTTAGTGATCAATACTGTTATGGGCAATGTTGTTGAGCCAAGATATTTAGGGCGAGGTTTAGGCTTATCAACGCTTGTGGTGTTTTTGTCATTAATTTTTTGGGGCTGGTTATTAGGTACAGTGGGCATGTTGTTATCAGTGCCGTTAACTATGATCATTAAAATTGCATTAGAAAGTACAAAAGAAGGGCGTTGGTTTGCTGTTTTACTTTCTGGAGATGATTTGTCAGATCATCAACATAAACTGGAAAATGAAGTCAATCATACTGACGAGATAACCGAAAAGAACGAGGCGTAAGCGACTCCTTCGCTTATCAATCGAAGCG
>DAINNQ010000122.1:0-7451 GCA_036735825.1 Alteromonadaceae bacterium
GGTTAATGGTATTGATGGTATTATTGCTTAAACTATTTGCATCAGTTTCATTATGGATAAATATTTCAAAAGATTCGGTTTGGCGATTATATCTGTTTAATCCCCTATGCGTACCTACCCATAAATTTTGTTGGCCATCTTCAAATAAACTGAGAATACCATTGTTAGATAATGTCGCGGTATTTTCCGAATCATTTTTAAATACACTAAATTGATAACCGTCGAAGCGATTTAGTCCGTCTGCAGTTCCTACCCAAAGAAAACCTTGAGAGTCATGAAGCAAAGCTTCTATCGTTGCTTGTGATAAACCTTGTTCGCGGTAAAAGTGTTCAAAATTATTACTAAATGCGTTTGAAAGTTGGCTGAAAAATAATGTACCAAGTAAAGTTAAAAAGATAAGTGAGGCGCGCATAGAATAGTCTTCTAATTTATAAGTTCATTGTTATTTATCATGCTAAACAACTAGCTTAAATATAAAGCTATAAGACAACAAGTTTTTATTTTTCTATGGTTTATGAGCAATAAGGGCTTGACAGTAATTTATATAACTTACTAAGCTGGCTTATCGTTTAGAATCAAGCTTATAAAATAATTGATTATAAACGATAAGATAAATTCTCATTAATTTTAAAAAGGATAGTACAATGACTGACAACCAAAGCAATACAGAGCACTTACATGAAGCGGGTATAGTGAATAAAGCGGATTTAAGTGATGAACATGTAAAAGCCATTGATAGTTTATCTAAAGAAGAAATTGAACAGTTAAAATCAATTCATGAAAATGCTAATAAAGACAATGATGAACCAGTGGGAATTTGTATTTAGTGGTATTAAACAGGTTAAATAATAGCAACTTTGAACGACTTCAAAGTAATTTGTATCTAATGAGAGCACGGATGTGTGAGGTTAGTCGAAAGTTTGTTAACTTATCGACTAACCCAGCTTTATGTATCGAACAAGCAAAGGTCAATTATAGGGTATCTAATGCTTCTGTATCTCTAATGAAAGAGGTTGTTCGTTGTTCAGAAAGTATTGTAGATGATCCTGTCACTGAGCCGCTTATCAAGTATATGAAAAAGCATATAGTGGAAGAAACTGGGCATGATGAATGGTTTTTAGAGGATTTGAATGTCCTTGGAGTTTCACGAGAAAGCGTTTTAGCGTCATTACCCAGCTTAAATTTAACGACACTAATGGGGTCTCAATATTTTTGGATTAACCATGTCGACCCTGTTGCTTTTATGGGATTCTTAGCATGTACAGAAATACATCACCCAACTGTTGAATATGTTGAAACTTTAATTAAACAATCTGGCTTACCAGCTGAAGGCTTTAGTAGTTTGATGCATCATGCCAATGTTGATATTCATCATAAGAAAGAGATTATCAATACTTTGAATTCCTTACCTCTTACTGAAGAGCAATTTAAGTTAATAGAGTTGAGTGCGTTTCAAACATACAGATATATCACTTTAGTGATGGAAGACGTTTGTAAACTTGCACCTAAAGAAACATTAGCGGTAGCTTAAATAGCAATTTTTTAAATAGGTATGTTTGTCAAAAGAAGCAGTTAACTATCTTAGTTCTAAAGATGTTACTGTTTTTTTTTGTTAAACATTTACTTGAATATTCAATAGGAAAGTCATGGAAGCTATTCATAAAAGAACATTACAACCTGATACACACGATCACCGAGATCATCAATTTTGTGATATTCATGGAGGGAATTCATCGAATTATTGTCACATTAGTTGCCCGATAGAAACCAAGCAACAAATCGTAAAAGATTTAAAAACGCGAGTTGATTTACGTACTGAGCTAACCTCAGCGATTATAAATCAAGGGTTGTTAAATTCTTGTTCTGCTTGTGCTATTGCTGTTGCCTCTGAGTTATATTTAATTAAGGTAGGTCAACCGTTTATTGATGAAAACGCCAGTAATATTGACACTTCTCAAATGTTTGTTTATTACAATGAACGAGTGCTTGAAGACAAAGTTGATATTAATGCGCCTGTATATATTCGTAATGGCATCAAATCGTTATTTAAGAATGGTATTTGTTCAGAAAAGTCGTGGCCTTACCCTGAAATGGCATTACCTGAAAGCCTTAAAAGTATTGTTGCTAACGGCACTATGGATGAAATTCAACAAGAGTTAACACGTGTGATGAATGAGCATCAACACGAAATTCAAGCTGCTATTACTGAAATGCCTCCACAACAAGCCGTAGATCAGGCTAAAAAACACATCATTAATCGCTATTGTAGATTAGATGAAGAGCACGATTTAGCTGAATTAAGATTAGCGTTATCAAAAGGTTTACCGGTTATTTTTGGGATGATGGTTCCAAAGAGCTTTTACTTAATAGGTAATGATGGTGTGATGACCATGCCAAGCCCAGATGAACCACGTTTAGGTGGTCATGCTTTATTGGCGGTGGGTTATGACGATGAAAAACAAGTTTTTATTGTCCGTAATTCATGGGGAGAAGAATTTGGCGATAAAGGTTATTGTTATATGCCGTATGAGTTTTTTGCTAGTCAATATCAACAAGGTGACATTAAACAAGATAATACCTTTAGTTATTGGTGTTTAACCCACGATTAATGGTGGGGTAAACACCAGAACATTGAATTAATTATTTCTTAGGTTTAAATAACCAGCAGGTCGATCTTTATAGCTAGGTAATTGAGGAGTATTTCCTTTTAGCGCAAGTGCCAAGTAACAATGGCTCATTGAGAGTAATAACTTATCGTTAATTAACTTTTCTAAACAAAGTGCTATATCGTCGTCACACATATTTACTGTTATTTCATTTAACTTAGTTTTAAGTCGTGTAAAAGTAATAGGCTCAGCACATAAACGATAAATATCGGCTGTTAATCCAGATAATTGATGGGTGATGTTAGTTGCTACCTTTCTGGTATCAATAACAACTATATTTTCACCTTGATCACTCATATACAATAGTGGAAATGAAGAACCAGCCCATTGGTTGCTCCATGTGTCAAGTTGAGCCTGTAAGTTATTATGGGCTAAGTTATCAAAGGGTAATCGACTATTTAAACTGAATATGTTTGTTGTTTTTATTGTTTGCTCTCTAAAGAAATACGCAATATTGAATAATGCATCACCCGAGAGAGGGTAAATGTATTGATAACTTTTTGCTGGCTCTAATGTTAAGCCATATTTTTCTGGTGTTTTGAAATAAGGGCTAAATCGGGGAAAAAGTATCTTAAGCATGTTGCTATAAGGCGGTTGTAGATGTGAAATGAGTGGTACTACTTCTGCAATTTCTTCGTACCATTTATCATCTTCATGTGGCGCGCCACACAGTACATTCCAAAATACATGAATACCATAGTTACGAAACCATTTAAGTGCGGAGACATTTTGAATGCCAGTAACCCCTTTATCAATGAGTTTTAAAAAGTCGTCATGCAAACTTTCAAACCCAGGTTGTACCCATTTTATTCCCGCCGCGGCAATTTGTTCTATATGCTCTTTTTTTAAGTTTGATTTTGTTTCATAAAACAAAGTGAATGATTGTTCTTTACTTAACTCAGGCAGTAAAGTTTTCATGTATTCCATGGGTAAAATATTATCAACAATTTCAAATTTAAAATTATTGTACTTTGAGGATAGTGTTTTGAATTCTTCAAGCACTGTTGCTGCTGGTTTGCAGCGGTGCTCCATACTCACACCATTTAAACCACAAAATGTGCAGTGTTTTTTTGCGCCCCACCAACAACCACGAGAGGTTTCTAATAATAATCCTGCAATGATATTTTCTTGAAGTTCAAGCTGTTCAACAGTAGCAAAATACGTGTCATAGTTGGGTGTTTTTACTTGGGTCATATCTTCAATATAACCTCTAGGTGGCGTTTTGTTTTTCCGTGATTCTGTAATTAATAAGTCGCTGCTTCCTTGTGCAATAAAACCATGAGGCAAATTATGAGAGCCTATGTGAACACCTCTGATTAGTTTATCAACAAAGTCACCGATAACTGCATCACATTCTCCTGAAAAAACATAGTCTACCCAAGGAAAACTCTCGCTAATGGTTTGTCCCATAACACTTTCGCAATTTGCACCACCGAGTAAAGTGATAATGTTGGGGTTTTGAGATTTGAGTTGTCGAAGTAATGCAAGAGAAGCACAATTTTGCTGAAAAGTTGAAGTGCAGGCGACTATTTTAGGCGAGGATTCTATAATTTGTTTTGCTAATGTAATTACGTATGTTTCAGCGAAATCACGTACACGGTATAGTTGTTGTTTTTGCTGGTCCGTCATATCTGTAAATAGTGAAAAAAAACCATCGTCGTCATGTGTTTTTTCTGGAAATGCAGCACGAGAAAATGTCCATTCACCAATTAATTGTTCAAAATGAGAGTTATCGATAGCACAATATGCTTCTAACCCAATATTTTTAGCAAACTCTAAATTGCCGTAAATAACTAATGGTTGATGTTGATATTCTCGAATATAGGTTTCAATTAATCCTAGTGCTAACGAGGGATGTGTAAGTGACGTATAAGGCATGTTAACTAAACAAATATCGGCTGACATGTAACTATTTTCTCTTTATAAATTATATTCTTATTCCATTAGCAATTACGTTAACCTAGTTAGTTAGAAAATAAAATCTATATATACATTAAATAGTATTTAATGAAGGCAATGTATTGCACAGGGTTAACTTGAATGAGCCGAGTTTAATAATATCCATGTTTTCTTCTGTAAAATTGATGATTTTCTGGTTAATTCACCAGTAATTTCAGGATAACCCTAGTAAAAGATGATTGGGTAAGTATAATGTGCGTGCTGTTTTTTATGCAGCAAACGTCAATGGTCCAAACTGTATAATTATTTGTTTACTTCATCGTTTGGTTATCAGAGGGATTGCTAAGTTAGAAGAATTTTATTGTTAAAAACTTAGCGAAAAACTTTTGAATAATTTAATGAGTCAATCAGTAAATAAACAATTGTACAGATTGGATAAAGAAAATTAGAAATTTAGAAAATTAAGGAACAGAATTTATGTTCAATCCAACTACTAAAACATTTGAGTTCGGTCAACATACCGTAACTTTAGAAACGGGCGCTATTGCTCGTCAAGCAACTGCCGCTGTTATGGCAAGTATGGACGATACGTCTGTATTAGTGTCGGTTGTCGGTAAAAAAGAAGCGGTTGTAGGCCAAGACTTTTTCCCGCTTACTGTTAATTATCAAGAACGTACATATGCAGCAGGTAAAATTCCTGGTGGTTTCTTCAAGCGTGAAGGTCGTCCTTCTGAAGAAGAAACATTAATTGCCCGTTTAATTGACCGTCCAATTCGTCCGTTATTCCCTGAAGGTTTCACTAACGAAGTACAAGTGATTATTACGGTTGTTTCTGCAAACCCAGAAATTTCACCTGATATTATTTCTTTGTTAGGTACTTCGGCAGCATTAGCCATTTCTGGTTTACCATTTAGTGGCCCAGTTGGCGCTGCACGTGTTGGTTATACAGACGGGAAATATTTACTTAATCCGCTTCAATCAGAATTAGCAACATCAGACTTAGACTTAGTTGTTTCAGGTACTGAATCAGCAGTATTAATGGTTGAGTCAGAAGCGAAAGTATTGTCTGAAGAAGTGATGCTTGGCGCTGTTGTTTATGGTCATGAGCAAATGCAAACGGCTATTAACGCAATTAAAGAATTTGCAGCAGAAGTGGCTACTCCAGCTTGGGATTGGGTTGCTCCAGTTAAGAATGCTGAGTTAACGGCTAAAATTGCTGAGCTTGCTGCAGAGCAAGTAAATGAAGCTTATCAAATTACTGAAAAAGCGGCTCGTTACGCAAAAGTGGCTGAAATTCGCAATGCAGTTATTGCTCAACTTGAAGAAGCTGATGCTGAATTAAATGTTCAAGAAGCAAAAGATTTATTCCACGATCTAGAAAAAACAGTTGTTCGTGGTCGTATCACTAAAGGTTCTCCACGTATTGATGGCCGTGATCCAGAAATGATCCGTGCGTTAGACGTAATGACAGGTGTATTACCAAGAACTCATGGTTCTGCGGTATTTACTCGTGGTGAAACACAAGCACTTGTTACAGCAACTTTAGGTACACAACGTGACGCACAACGCCTTGACACGTTAATGGGTGAGAAAACTGATGCATTTATGCTTCATTATAACTTCCCTCCATATTGTGTTGGTGAAACAGGTTTTGTTGGTTCACCAAAGCGTCGTGAAATTGGTCATGGTCGTTTAGCTAAACGCGGTATGTTAGCGGTAATGCCTTCGTTAGAAGAATTCCCGTACGCGGTTCGTGTTGTTTCGGAAATCACAGAATCAAACGGTTCATCTTCAATGGCTTCTGTTTGTGGTACTTCTTTAGCATTAATGGATGCTGGTGTACCAATTAAAGCATCTGTTGCTGGTATTGCGATGGGCTTAGTAAAAGAAGGCGATGACTTTGTTGTACTTTCTGACATTTTAGGTGATGAAGATCATTTAGGTGATATGGACTTTAAAGTAGCGGGTACCACCGAAGGTATTACTGCACTTCAAATGGACATTAAAATTGAAGGTATTACGCAAGAGATCATGCAAATTGCGTTAAACCAAGCAAAAGCTGCTCGTACTCATATTTTATCAGTGATGGATTCTGCAATTAATTCAGCACGTGAAGAAATTTCTGAGTTTGCTCCGCGTATTCATACGTTAAAAATCAATGCAGATAAAATCCGCGATGTTATCGGTAAAGGTGGCGCAACTATTCGTCAACTTACTGAAGAAACCGGAACAACTATTGAAATTGAAGATGACGGTACAGTAAAAATTGCTGCAACAGATAGCGCACAAGCTGAAGACGCCATTAACCGTATTAAAGCGTTAACAGCTGAAATTGAAGTAGGTACTATTTACACAGGTAAAGTTGTACGTATTGTTGATTTTGGTGCATTTGTTAACGTTCTTCCGGGTAAAGATGGTTTAGTTCACATCTCTCAAATTTCTGACGAACGTGTAAACGCTGTGACTGATGTATTATCAGAAGGTCAAGAAGTTACTGTTAAAGTTCTTGAAGTTGACCGTCAAGGCCGTGTACGTTTAAGCATTAAAGAAGCGATGGAAAAACCTGCTGAAGCAACAGAAGCAGCTCCAGAAGCTGATACTGCTGAATAAAGTAAACTGTTAATTATTGTTGATGGCGCTTGTTTAATATAATGACTTTATTTTAGACAAGACGTTCTTTTAGATAAAAAATATCAACAAGTAACTTTCAGCTTCATAAGCTTATAAAAACCAGTGAATTTTCACTGGTTTTTTTATGGTTAAAATTTTTATTTGGACAACAAAAGTTCAGCGTAATCAAAGATGAAAGTCATGAAGTGATCTTCTTTTGATTAAGGTAAACAACAAGTCAATTATTCGTTCGATGAAAATGTGAGGAAAGCACGA
>DAINNQ010000123.1:0-7434 GCA_036735825.1 Alteromonadaceae bacterium
ACTCCCAACCGTCGGTTTTGGAGACCGCTGTTCTACCAATTGGAACTATACCCCTGCAACGGAGGAGAATTATACTCATGCGAAAGCAAAGGTAAAGCGCTAAATGCGTTTTTTTGTTTGTTCGTTTAATAAATGTGCAGCTTGCCTTACTGAGCGATTAATTTTAACTCACTTGGATACGGAAAAACGTCTTCAAATATGCCATTGGTGATATTTTTTTGTCGTTGCTGCCAGTAACTCGCTTCGAGTAAATCTGCATGATGAACTAAAAAGGCTTGGCGATATTTGTGATTAGCGAGTGCAAAGGTCGCTAATTCTTCAGGAAACATATCACCGGGAGCGACAGAATACCAAGGCTCTGCCGCGTAAATTTGCTCTTCAGTCACTGGTTCTGGTTTTACGCGAAAATTCACTTCATTCATATAAGTGATTTCATCATAGTCATAAAAAATCACTCGACCATGGCGCGTAACCCCAAAATTTTTCAATAACATATCGCCAGGGAAAATATTAGCCGCAATCAGTTGTTTGATGGCTTCACCGTAGCCAAACATGGCTTCAGATATTTCATCATCAGTTGCTTTTGCTAAATATAGGTTAAGAGGCGTCATTCGACGTTCAATATATAAATGTTCAATAATGATCAAATCTTCTTCAAACCGAATAATGGAAGACGCAACGCTTTCTAGCTCAGCTAATAACGCTTGTGAAAAACGCGCTTTGGGAAAAGCCACTTCTGAATATTCCATGGTATCGGCCATGCGACCGACACGATCATGAAGTTTGACTAGGCGATATTTTGCTTTGACATCTTTTTTGGTCATGGTTTTGCTGGGAGCAAATTTATCTTTAATGATTTTAAAAACATAGGGATAAGACGGTAAGGTAAATACTGACATCACCATGCCTTTTATGCCGTCAGCAAGGGTAAATTCATCGTCGCTGCTGGCGAGGTGGTTTAAAAAGTCACGATAAAATTGAGTTTTGCCTTGTTTATGAAAACCAATTGCTGAATATAAATCAGCGCGAGTTTTATGGGGAATGAGGCTTTGTAGAAAATTGACTAACGCTTGCGGGTATAAACAATCAACAAAGAAGTAGGAGCGTGCAAAACCAAAAACAACCGCCATATTTTCAGGTGCGGTCAGTAAAGCGTCAAGGTGTAAACCTTCACCTTGCTGATGGGTGATCGGCACAATAAAGGGCGTTTCACCGCATGGTGATAATACTCGGCCAATAATATAAGCCCCTTTATTGCGATAGAAAATGAAATTTAAAATATCAATTTGAATATCGTCTAATGGATAATTTGCCAGTTTTGGCTGTTTAGTAAAGGCGCGTAGTAACGCCGCAACTTCTGCTTTTAAATGTGGGAATGGCACAGCAAAGGCGGCAGCTGACACTATTTTATTGATGGTTTTTCGCAAACCTTTTTCGACAGGATGATATCGCGTAAAAATAGCAGGGTGGTTGCTTGGTGTTTTATTGTGGCTAGATTCAACAAAAATAAAGTCGTTATGATAATACTTACGTTCAAAAAGGTGACAAAAAACCGAATTATAAAAGCTTTCGGCAAGTTCGGCTTGCGGGTGAACAGCCAATAATTTGATATAACAACATTTGACATTTTTCCAGAGGTTATCATCTAAGTCGTTGATTTCAAAATCGCCCTTAATGGTTGTTAAGGTTTCTTCTACACGCTTGTCAAAAAAGTCTGTGCGTTCTTTTGATGCATCATGAATTGCTTGCCATTGGCATTGTTCAAAGCGCTGTTTTGCTGAACGTGTTAACTCAGAAAAAATATAAATATGGCGTTCAAAGCCATTTAATATGGTTTTCGCCAAAGCATGTGTTAACGCTACGGTTTGTTCTTTCATCGCTTTTTGGCCTTTAA
The DNA here is from genome assembly GCA_036735825.1 of Alteromonadaceae bacterium. Taxonomy (GTDB): domain Bacteria; phylum Pseudomonadota; class Gammaproteobacteria; order Enterobacterales; family Alteromonadaceae; genus DAINNQ01. Next base: position 1,895 of record DAINNQ010000123.1, read on the forward strand.
GGTGTTTGTTTCAGCATACGACAAATTAACTTTTAACCGCGATATATTTTTGCTGATGATCAATATAAACATCAGTGATATAGCTTGAACAGCCAGCGATATTCGTGGGTTTTACTTGCTATTCGGTGCGGGCAGCACTAAAATTACGCGTTTTTTTAATGACTAAAATCTTTTATCTATCATGCGTGTTTCCGACTTTTCTTTTGAATTACCTGAAGGGCTCATTGCCCGTTACCCTAAAGCGGATAGAACAGCGAGCCGTTTAATGACATTAAACGGAAATACTGGCGAGTTTCAAGACTTGCAGTTTGTTGACGTGTTAGCACAAATTAATGCGGGTGATTTACTCATTTTTAATAACACTCGGGTTATACCTGCACGTATGTTTGGTCAAAAAGCCAGTGGCGGAAAAATTGAAGTGTTAGTTGAGCGTTTATTAGATGATAAACGTTTTTTAGCGCATATTCGCGCAAGTAAAGCACCGAAAGTTGGCGCAGAACTGCTTTTAGAAGGCAAGATAAAAGCGACTATGATTGCAAGGCATGATGCCTTGTTTGAGGTAGAAATTCAGGGCGAGCAAAATATTTTACATGTTTTGGAAGACGTAGGGCACATGCCACTGCCGCCATATATCGACCGCCCTGATGAAGACAGCGACAAAGAACGTTATCAAACTGTTTATAACGAAAAACCTGGCGCGGTAGCAGCGCCCACAGCAGGTTTACATTTTGATGAACAGTTACTCGCACAAATTAAAGCCAAAGGCGCAGAACTGGCGTTTATTACCTTACATGTTGGTGCGGGCACCTTTCAGCCAGTCAGAGTGGATGAAATTGCTGATCATGTGATGCACGCTGAATATGTTGAAGTGCCGCAAGAGGTTGTTGATCAAATTAAACACACTAAAGCAAACGGCGGTCGAGTGATTGCTGTTGGGACTACGTCAGTACGTTCAATTGAAAGTGCAGCGCAAGCAGCCATACAAAAGGGCGAAGAGCTACAAGCGTTTTACGGTGACACCAGTATTTTTATTACACCTGGGTATGAGTTTGCTGTGATAGATGCTTTGATCACGAATTTTCATTTATCCGAATCAACCTTATTAATGTTAGTGAGCGCTTTTGCTGGCTACGACAATATCATGGCAGCGTATCAACACGCGATTGCCGAAAAATATCGTTTCTTTAGCTATGGTGATGCGATGATGCTCACCAAAAAAACGAGTTAATTAAACGATACACATTAACCGCTGGCCTGTTTCGCTAGTAGGAAAGGAAAAACAATGACAGAAAACACTTCAGATAAAGCCATGCAATTTGAGCTGATAACCAAAGACGGCAAAGCCCGACGCGGAAGATTAACTTTTGCTCGTGGCACGGTTGAAACCCCAGCGTTTATGCCTGTTGGTACTTACGGTACGGTTAAAGGCATGAAAAGCGAAGAAATTAAAGAAATTGGTGCCGAGATCATTTTAGGCAACACCTTTCATTTAATGTTGCGCCCTGGTACAGATATCATCGAACAACATGGTGATTTGCATGATTTTATTCATTGGGATAAGCCTATTTTAACCGATTCAGGCGGCTTCCAAGTCTTCAGTTTAGGCGCAATGCGTAAAATTACTGAAGAAGGAGTAAAGTTTAGCTCGCCAGTGAATGGTGAAAAAATCATGCTAACACCTGAGCGCTCAATGGAAGTGCAAGCCAAATTAGGTTCAGATATCGTGATGATTTTTGACGAATGCACACCTTATCCAGCAACACATCAAGAATCTAAAGACTCCATGGAATTATCGTTACGTTGGGCTCAGCGCAGTAAAGATGCACACGGCAATAACCCTAATGCGCTATTTGGTATTGTTCAAGGTGGAATGTACGAAGATTTAAGAGAAGTCTCGGTAGAAGGGTTAAAAGCGATAGATTTTGATGGTTATGCCATAGGTGGTTTATCTGTTGGAGAGCCGAAAGCAGACATGGTGCGAATTTTAGATCACACCACCCCCTTGATCCCAGAAAATAAGCCCCGATATCTCATGGGAGTAGGGAAGCCAGAAGACTTAGTAGAAGGTGTTCGTCGCGGTATCGACATGTTCGATTGTGTTATGCCAACGCGTAATGCTCGCAATGGCCATTTATTTGTCACCAATGGCGTAGTGAAAATTCGTAACGCAAAAAATAAAACGGATACAGGCCCATTAGATAGTGAATGTGACTGTTACACCTGTAAAAACTATTCGCGCGCGTATTTACACCATTTAGACAAATGTAATGAGATTTTGGGAGCACAGCTCAATACCATTCACAATTTACGCTTTTATCAACGTGTGATGAAAGGTTTGCGTGATGCTATTGAGCAAGGTAAGTTAGACGACTTTGTTAAAGAATTTTATGCGTTGCGTGATTTGCCGGTTCCGCCGTTAGCGCAAGGTAGTGAGCAAGTTTAGAACGCTTCTCGTTTGAACGTTCATAAAAATATTATTAATTATTAGAAGAAGTATAAGAGGATATTATGAGTTTATTGATCGGTACAGCACACGCAGCATCAGCTCCAGCAGCCCAAGGTGGCGGCATGGAAATGGTAATAATGCTATTAGTATTTGGTTTAGTTTTTTATTTTATGATTTATCGTCCGCAAGCTAAACGCGTGAAAGAGCATAAAGGCTTAATGTCTGCGTTATCAAAAGGTGATGAAGTGCTTACTCAAGGCGGCATTGTTGGTAAAATTGTTAAAGTATCAGATGAAAAAGATTTTATCGTGATCAGCATTGCCGAAGGTACTGAAGTGACAGTACAAAAAGCTGCGGTAAATGCAGTTTTACCAAAAGGTACTATGAAGAGCTTATAATTTTTTGACGTTAATTTTCCTTAACTTTTGCTGTGGAGAATTAACGTCGACAATTATGTTTCGTTGACAAAAAATAGGATGACGTTGTGTTAAACAAATCTCCATTATGGAAAACATTGTTAGTGTTCTTCGTTGTAGCAATAGGAGCACTTTATGCGTCTCCGAACTTGTACGGTGAAGATCCTGCAGTACAAATTTCTGGGTTGCGTGGTGTAGAAGCCGATAGCGCAACGCTTGATTCAGTCAAGTCGCAACTGGCAGAACAAAAAATTGATTATTTAAATATTGTTCTTGAAAAAGGGCAAATTTTAGCGCGTTTTAAAGATGCTGAAAGTCAATTGAAAGCGCGTGATTCAATCGACAGCACGTTAGGGGATAAATTCTCAGTTGCCTTAAATTTAACGCCTGATACCCCTGAATGGTTAGCGAATATTGGCGGCGTGCCAATGAAGCTAGGTTTAGACTTAAGTGGTGGCGTTAGTTTCACCATGGAAGTCAACATGAACGAAGCTATCGTTAAAGCACAAGAAAGCATGGTCGGAGATTTTCGTAACGATCTACGTGGTGAAAAAATTCGCTATCGTAATGTTAAGAAAACCGGTGAAGCGATTGAAATTCAATTTCGTAAAGCAGAAGAATTAGACGCGGCAACCTCGTTTTTGAAAAAACGTTATCGTGATTTTCTGTTTGTTGATAATGCTGACAACTTAACCTTAAGTGCGTCAATGACCGAATTAAAATTAAAAGAAATTCGTGAATATGCACTTCAACAAAACATTACTATTATTCGTAATCGTGTCAACGAATTAGGTGTTGCTGAGCCTTTAGTTCAACGTCAAGGTCAGAAAAATATCATCATTGAATTACCGGGCGTGCAAGATACCGCAAAAGCGAAAGAGATCTTAAATGCAACAGCGACTATTGAATTTAGAATGGTTGATAATGAAGGTGATTTAGGCGCGGCATTAAATGGTCGTGTACCAGCAAATTCTCAGTTGTTATATGATCGAGATGGTCGTCCATCATTGTTGAGTAAACGTGTGATGTTAACCGGTGATCATATTGTTGATGCGGGTTCAAGTTTTGACGAATATTCTCGCCCACAAGTTAACATTACCCTTGATTCTCCAGGTGGTAGTAAATTCTCAAATGCGACTAAAGACAATATCGGTAAGCCAATGGCGACTGTGTTTATTGAATATAAGCCAACCGATAGAGTTGATCCTGAAGGCAATACCATTTTTGAAAAGCACGAAGAAATTATCAGTGTTGCAACAATTCAAGCACGTTTAGGTAAAACCTTCCGTATTACAGGTTCAGGCTCACAAGCAGAAGCGCATAACCTTGCGTTATTACTACGTGCAGGTGCACTTATTGCTCCTATTCAAATCGTTGAAGAACGTACTGTGGGGCCAACACTTGGTGCTGAAAATATCAAATTAGGCTTTCAAGCGATTATGGGCGGCTTTGGTTTAGTTTTCTTATTTATGTTGGTGTACTACCGCGCTTTTGGTGTGGTTGCTAACTTAGCATTAAGTGCCAACTTAGTGTTAATCATTGGGGTGATGTCAATGATCCCAGGTGCGACGTTAACTCTACCGGGTATGGCAGGTATTGTTTTAACCGTTGGTATGGCAGTTGATGCCAACGTACTGATATTTGAGCGTATTCGAGAAGAGCTACGTGAAGGCAAATCAGTTCAGCAGTCGATACATCAAGGTTATGACGCAGCATTTTCGACTATTTTAGATGCTAACATTACCACTTTAATCGCAGCTATTATTTTATATGCTGTTGGTACAGGTCCAATTAAAGGGTTCGCGATAACACTTTCAATCGGTATTATCACGTCAATGTTTACTGCTGTTATTGGTACTCGTACCATAGTAAATGCAGTGTGGGGCGGTAAACGTCTCGACAAACTTTCAATATAGGATCACAGAACATGCAATTATTAAGATTGAAAGAAACCGTCGACTTTATGCACTTTCGCAAGTATGCGATGGCGTTTAGCGTGTTGTTGATGTTAGCTGCTGTGACTTCATTAGTAACCAATAAACTTAACTTTGGTTTAGATTTTACTGGCGGTACGTTAATTGAGGTTGGTTTTGAACAAGCGGCTGATCTCACACAAATTCGCCAAATCATGGACAGCAATGGCTTTGATGACGCAGTTGTACAGTTATACGGTAGCTCGAAAGATGTGGTGATCCGTTTAGCTCAACGTGAAGATGTTAAAGCAGAAATGCTAGGCAATCAAATCATTGATATGTTGAAAGCGGGCACGGGTCAAGAAATGGTTATGCGCCGCATTGAATTTGTTGGTGCTAGTGTTGGTGATGAATTAACTGAGCAAGGTGGTCTTGCAATGTTAACAGCATTGATATGTATTTTGGTTTATGTTGCTTTTCGTTTTGAATGGCGTTTTGCTTTAGGCTCTGTTTTTGCGTTATTTCATGATGTATTACTGACCTTAGGTTTATTCTCATTTTTACAATTAGAATTTGATCTAACGGTATTAGCGGCGATATTAGCGGTAATTGGTTATTCGCTTAATGATACGATTGTAGTATCTGACCGTATTCGTGAAAACTTCAGAAAAATTCGCGAAGGTGGCCCAGCTGAAATTATTAATATTTCATTAACCCAAACCTTGAGCAGAACCTTTATTACGTCGATCACAACCTTGTTAGTGC